>JAUPKO010000298.1 GCA_030837395.1 Actinomycetota bacterium
GGTGATACCCGTGGTCATCACCGTGCTGAAGGGCAAGATCTTCACCGCCGCTCTGGCCCTCGTCCTCGCCTGGGTAGCGTGGATCGCGATGCTCCGCCTCGCCAAGCCCCGCTCGCCGTGGGCGATGAAGTTCTACCGCGACAAACCGGCCAAGATGGCCAAAGCGGAGGTGCGCAACCAACGCACCCAACGCCGCGTGCAGCCGCTGAAGGATGCCTGGGCCAGCCTTGTGTTCGGTTTCGGATCACACCCCAGCCCGTCACCGGTCGAAGGTGCCAAGCAGCCCGAGGTCGAACCAGCGGACGACGGCCGTGGCTGACCGGATCCTGACCTGCCAGTGGTGACCCGCCCGCTGTCCCCCTGCCACCCACACCGCCTGCAAACTCACCCGACTCCGACTCCGACGAGGAAGGTCGCCATGTCACCCACACCCCTGCCGGTGCCTCTGCACACGCCGCTGCCGATCTTCGTCTACGGCACCCTCAAGGCCGGTCAACGCAACCACGATGCGCACTTCCCCGCCGGTAGCATCCGGTCGATCGTGGCCGCCAAGGTTCACGACGTCGGGCTGTTCGAGGACGACCGCATCCCGTACGCCAGCCCGGTCCGCGGTCGGACCCTCTACGGCGAGGTGATCACGCTGGCTCAGGACAGTGAGGAAGCCACGTTCAGCCGGGTGGCCATCGACCGGCTTGAGGGGTTCGATCCGGCCGTGCCGGAGGCAGGGTGGTACCGGCGGCTCGCGATCACCGCGGTGACGCTGGCGGCAGCAGCGCCCGTGCAGTGCTGGATCTACGTGATGGATCGGCCACCGCAGGGCACTCGCCCGGTGTCCGGCGGGGTGTGGCTCAGCGGCACTCGCAGCGACGCTCCGCCGGAACGCTAGCCAGCACCATTTCGACGTGCATGCCGCACCCGGAGTAGGTGACCTTCTGACAACGGCTGCACAGGGCTGGGCTACACACGGGGTCCTCCTGGAGGGTTCGACGCGCACCGATAGGTGCAGCGCATGGTGTCGGAAATATACCAGGGGGGGTATCTATTGGGCAACAGTGCGGGCCCACACGCGCCCGCTTGAGCAGCCGCTCGCAGAGTTCGTCGCGGCGACACGAAGAAGTTACCAATTGGTAGGGGGTGACAATTCCTATCTGACGCCCCACAGTAGATGCGAGCCTAGACGAAAGATGGTGATTGCTCATGCCACACAACCCGCAGAACGGGTCCGACCCCAACGTCCACTTCAACCTCGGTGTCGACCGCTTGGCCAGCGACGACGAGATCACTGAGATGCACGACCCCTGGCTCACCACTGCCGGACCCACGCAGCCAGAGCACGTCGAGGCGAGCGTCCACATGCCCGAAGGTGACTTCGGCGCTCTGACCGACCCGCGGCAGCTGCCCGGCGTGTGACCTGCCGCCTCAGGACACGGCAGTGATCTCGGCCACCACCTCATCGGTCCATTTGATGATCGCGCAGCTGTAGGCCATTCCCATCAGGGAGGCCACGTGCAGGTCGTCATCGGCGGTGGCGGTGGCGTCGGCCACCACGAACACCCGGTAGTCACGCATGAAGGCATCGCGGGCCGTGGTCTCGCAACAACAGTTCGTCATCACCCCGCAAATGATCAGGTCGGTGATGCCCTCACCCCGCAGGATGTTGTCCAGCTCGGTGCCGTAGAAGGCGCTGTAACGCTGTTTGTCGATTACGACGTCCCCCTCCTGCGGGGTGAGGGGCCCGACCAACTGCCACGCCGGGGTCCCGACCATAGCTAGGTCCCCGTCCCACCACTGCGCCAGTCGACCGGCATCGACGGATAGGTCGTAGTGTCCATGTCGGGTGAAGAACACCGGCAGCTCGGCCAACCGCGCCGCCGCGATCAATTCCGCCACATTCGGTGCGGTGTCCGCCGACATCTCACCGAAGAATTCCTGCATGTCGATCACCAGCAGCGCCGTCGTTCCAGCTGCCGGAGTGCCTTCGTGCGTCGCGTAGGGCGCGAGCGCTTCCCTGAGGTCCACCTTGGATTCGGCCACGGCCACGATCATGGCCGATGCCCCGCCCGGACGCGCAGCCGGATGGCGGATTACAGCCGACCGGCCTCGTGCACCCGTCGCAGAAACTCCCGGGTGCGTGGGTCGTGCGGGTCTCCCAGCACCTGGGTGGGCGCACCGCGTTCGACGATCCGCCCCGACGACAGGTAGCACACCTCGTCGGCCACCTGCGATGCGAAACCCATCTCGTGGGTGGCGATCACCATGGTCATCCCGCTTGCCTTCAGGTCCCGCACGGTGTGCAGCACCTCGTTGACCAGCACGGGGTCCAAGGCCGAGGTGATCTCGTCCATCAACAGCAGTCGTGGCGAGACCGCCATCGCCCGCACGAGGGCCACGCGTTGCTGTTGGCCGCCAGAGAGGCGGTCCGGGTACTGGGTGGCCTTGTCAGCGAGGCCGAACCGCTCCAGCAACGCCAGACCCCGATGCTCGGCCTCCTCCTTCGACGTACCGTGCACCCGGCGGGGCGCCAGGGTGATGTTGTCCAGCACGGTCAGGTGGGGGAACAGATTGAACGACTGGAACACCATGCCGATCCGGCGCCGCACCTGGTCGGGGTCGGCCAACGGGTCGGTGATGTCGTCACCGTCCAGGTGGATCGTGCCGTCGTCGACGGTCAGCAGAAGGTTGATGCACCGCAGCAGGGTCGACTTGCCCGAGCCGGACGCGCCGATGAGTACCGTCGCGCTGTGTTCGGGTACTGCCAGCGAAACGTCGTGCAGGACGATCTCGGTGCCGAAACTCTTGCGCACCGAGTCCACCTGCAGCACCGGGGCGGTCATGGGCTGGCCTGCGAATTTTGCCGAGCGATCGAGGTCGCCAGCACCCGATCCGTCACGCGTGTGAGCGGGATGGTCAGCAACAGGAACAGAATGGCGGCGACGACGTACGGGGTGTAGTTGAAGGTCTTGCTTGATTCGATCTGCGCCGCCCGGATCGCGTCGACCACGCCGAGCACCGAGATCAGCCCCGTGTCCTTGAGCAGCGAGACGAAGTCATTCATCAGCGGCGGAATCACCCGGCGGATGCCCTGCGGCAGCACCACGTATCGCAGAGTCTGGGCCGACGTCAGTCCGAGGGAGCGGGCGGCCGCAGTCTGGCTGGGGTGCACCGACAAAATACCGCTGCGCAGCACCTCGGCAACGTAGGCGGAGTAGGTGAGCACGACCGCCGTGGTACCCAGCACGACGACGCTGGTGGTGATCCCGGTCAGCCGCAGTGCCGGCACCCCGAAGCCCACAAGGAGGATCACCAGCAGGGTGGGGACACCGCGGAAGACGTCGACATACACCGTCGCAAGCACCCGGAACGGGGCCAGCGGCGCGGCGCTCGAGGTGCGTACCAACGCAAGGGTGAGCCCGAGTGCGGCGATCGCCACACTGCCGATGATCGTCAACTTGATGTTGAGCAGCAACCCCTTGGCGACGGCCGGCAGCACCTCGACGGCGTAGTTCACGTCGAAGAAGGTCTGCTGCACCCGAGCCCAACCCGGCGACATCACCACGATCGCCGCGAGCGCCCCGAGCACCACCACGGTCGACACCGCCGCAATAGTCGTGTGCTTGCGGGCCTGCCGGCGCCGGACCTCCCGCCGCCGCTGTTCCTCGGGGCTGGGCACGTACTGCGCGGTGGCCGCCGCAGCGTCCCCGTGAGCCGCCACCGACCTACCTACTTCAACGTCGGCGCGCCTGCGGCGGAACCGAGCCACTGCTCCTGAAGAGCGGTCAAGGTTCCGTCGGCCGCGAGGGCGTCCACGGCTTGGGAGGTGCAAGAGGTCAACGGCGAGTCCTTGGCCAACAGGATGCCGAACTCGTCGGCCTGCCCACTGGCCGTGCCAGGCAACTGGCCCACGATCACCCCGTTGTCGATCTCGGCCGCGGTGAGGTAGAACGCGGACGGCAGGTCGATCACGATGCCGTCGATCTGGCCGTTCTTCAGGGCCGTGACGGCCGCGGCGTTGTCGTTGAACACGCTGACCGGCGTGGTCGGGGCGATGACCTCTTGGGCATCGTTCAGTGAGGTGCTGCCAACCGCGGCGCCGAGTTTGGCGCTCTTGAGGTCGGCCACGGTCGTCGCGCTGGCGATGGGGCTGCCGGCGGTGCTGATGACTGCCTGGCTCACCTGGTAATAGGGGCTGGAGAAGTCGACGGCCTGCTCGCGGTCGGCCGTGATGCTGTACTGCTGGAGGTTCCAGTCGAAGTCCTTGGGTCCGGGTGCGATGGCACCGTCGAACGTGCTCCTGGTCCAGACGACGTCGTCTTTCGTGTAGCCCAGATTCTCGGCGACTGCATACGCGACCGCGGCCTCGAAACCTTCGCCGTTGGCAGGGTCGTCGTTCACCACCCACGGTTCGTAGGCCGGCTCGCCGGTCGCCACCGTGATCTTGCCGTTGGTCAGGGTGGCCAGCGACTCGGGCGTGCAGTCGGAGGCCTGGGCGCTGCCCGAGGAGGTGCTCGATTCGGACTCCGGGGCACACCCGACGAGGGCGATCCCCGCGACCAGAACCGTCGCCGCTACACGTGACTTCATGACTTACCCTCCGTCGGATCGTGACGGCGTGAGACTACCGCCATGATGGTGCACATGCGGGTTCCGGCATGCCTTTGCACGTACTCGGCACGGACGTGCCGGCCATGACGACGTCTGGGCCAGGCAGTACCAACGCCCGTCAGAGCGTGGCCGACGACCGCCTCGCGCTTCACCTCATGGCGCTCGGGTTCGGTATCGGGTCGCTGCTGTTCGCCGCTGGCGCGCTGCTGGCGGTCGCAGGGTCGGATCTGGCCAACCCGGTGTTTGCCGTCGGTGCGGTGGGTTTCACCTCGGCGGCGTTCGTGCAGTGGCGCACGGCCGTGCACCACGGGATGCACGGGATCAAGCAACGCGCCGAATTCGACCTGACCAACCCGGACTGGACCTCCGCGGTCACCCAACTGATCGGCACGCTCTACTTCAACGTCATGACCATCCGGGCCCTGAGCGTCACGCTGGCGGACGCCTCCGACTACAACCATGAAGTCTGGCGTCCCGATGTCTTCGGCTCCACGCTCTTCCTGGTGTCGAGCCTGATCGCGCTACACCCGGTGGCGCGCGAACGACGCCACCACCTCGTGCCAAAGCGAGCCTGGCGGATCGCTCTGAGCAACCTGTTCGGCTCCGTGCTGTTCGCCGTGTCTGCCATCGGCGCCCTAGCGATCGGCACGGACACGCTGCTGTCCGACGCCCTGAACAACCTGAGCACTTTCCTGGGTGCTTTGGGATTCCTGGCCGCCAGTGTGCTGACGTGGCCCCCGGCGGCGAGTCGGGGGGCGGGTCCGACCGCCACAGACTCCCCTTAGTCTGCGGCGTATGCCGCGCGAACGTGAGATCACGCAATCCGTCGACCTCTGCCTGCCCAACGGCCGGCTCAATCCGGCTGCGGTGGGGTGGAGTCGGCGGCCGTTGCACCGCACCAACGTGCGCGGCTGGGGCCGCAAGAAGCGCTGGGAGTACTGGGCGGTGCAGAGCCCTGAGATGGTACTGGCGTTGACGGTCAGCGATCTGGACTATGCGGGCCTGTATGCGGTCTGGTTCCTCACCCCCGGTGGCGCGGAGGTGGCGGCCTCCGGGTTGGCGCCGGTGCCGCGGCTGGAGTTGTCTGACCGGGCCGGTACCCAGAGTGCGCACGTGCGCACCAAAGGCCTGGATATCCGCATCGATCCCACCGCGACCGGCGTCCACCTTGTCGCGCGGACGCCACAACTGCAGGCCGACGTGCAGGTCACCAGACCCCCGCACCACGAGTCGATGGCCGTTGTGGTGCCGTGGTCCGACACGAGGTTCCAGTACACGGTCAAAGAGAACACTCTGCCCGCCACTGGCACGGTGGCCGCCGCAGGGTCGACGTACGAATTCGGCGACGACAGTTGGGCCACCTGGGACTTCGGGCGCGGCAAGTGGCCCTACCGCATCACCTGGAACTGGGGGTCGGCCTCCGGCCGGGTGGCGGATCAGGTGATCGGCCTGCAGGTCGGCGGGGCCTGGACCGACGGCACCGGCAGCACGGAGAACGCCCTGATGATCGATGGCGTCACCCACAAGATGAGCAGCGAGTTGCGCTGGTCCTACGACCGCTCCGACTGGCGGGCCCCGTGGCGGATCGTCAGTGCGGACGGAACCGTCAACTTGACCTTCACCCCCACCTACGTGCGCGAGGATCGCACTGCCTTGGTGGTCCTGGCGAACAATACTCATCAATGCTTCGGCACCTGGTCCGGGACGGTGGCAGTTGACGGCGCCGAACCCGTGCACCTCACGGAATTACGTGGCTGGGCCGAGGAGGTTCGCAACCGCTGGTGACCATGCCGCAATGTGACTCACGCCATGCCGGGCCGATCAGTTGCGCGGTTGCGGCGGGCTGGGATGGGACACTGATGCGACGTGCCCGCCGAACTCCAAGGAACATGATTCATGCGTCACCACCTGCGCGGCCGACTCTTGGTCGCCGCCGGCGCGGCCACGGCCGTCGTGCTCGCCCCGTTGCCCGTCGCAGCCGGCGTCAGCCTGTCAACTGGATCGAACTTACTCGCCGACGTTCTGCCTGGGCTGACCACCTCCGCCACGCCAGCTCCGCGGCAGTCCAGCGCCGTGGCCACTCCGACGCCGACGGACCCGGCAACGTCCGCACCTTCGGCCACTGCCCCGGAGACGTCTGCGCCTGCGGATCCGACCCCCGTGGCTCCGGCAACGCCCACGCCGGTATCGGCGGAGGCCATCAGCAATGGCCCCCGCGACAAGGCTCAGGTGGCGATCACCTTGGACGCGGACCTGTCCGAGCAGACGTTGTACCGCATCAACGAAGGCACCTTGCCGGCCCAAGTCAACGTTGGCGTGCTCGACTTCCTTGAGGCCACCGGCACCCCCGCTACCGTGTTCGTCA
>JAUPKO010000299.1 GCA_030837395.1 Actinomycetota bacterium
CACGTGCACGCTCCTCGCCATCCACGCCGCCCACCCCTCCGCGGTCCACGACTGACGGGGTGGTCCTTGCTCCGATCAGGGCCACTCACACACGTCCCCGGCGGCGCGGTTGGCCCGCGCCAGCGCCCTCGTGGCGGATTTCGCGCCCAGGTTCGCCGCGGCCAGCGCCGGCGCCGGCCCCGACGCATACCTGACAGATCGTGGTTGGGGCCGAGCGGGTTCGCATCTCGGCCGTCTCCCATGTGGAGGCCGCCGCAGCGGTCGACCGACTCGGTGACCCGGTCCTGAGCCGCCGGCTCGACGAGCTCCTGGACCTCCCCAGCATCGCCATCGAACCCTTCGACGGTGAGCGGGCCATGCGCGCCCGAGCGGCCTACCGGGACTTCGGTCGTGGCAGCGGTCACCGTGCGCGGTTGAGCTTTGGCGACTGCTGCGCTCACGCCTTGGCGACGTCCCAGGGTGAGCCGCTGCTGTTCAAGGGCGACGACTTCGCCTATACCGTCGTGTAACACGTGCCCGGCGGAACATCGGTGCCACCCGATTCATGATCATTGGGTCGAAAGTGCCCACAGGGGCACGTTCGACCCAATGATCATGACCGGCCGGGGTTGGTCTTCCCTCCGGGCCTGTCACCTTTCACCCGCGGGCCAGGACTGTGGGGTTGGGCTCGCAGTGGGACCCTCACCCCTCACCCCTCACCCCTCACCCCTCAGCCGCGGGCCAGGACGGCGGGGTTGAGGGCGACGGGGAAGGGCGCGATGACCTCGATGGTCCGGTCGCCGTGGGCGGTGGCGGTTTCGTTGTAGCGCCCATCGACGAGTTCCAGCACCGTGATTGATGGTGCCCTGGGGTCGAGCAGCCAGTAGGACTGCACGCCGTGCTCCTCGTAGAGGGTGCGTTTGCGGCCTTCGTCGATCCAACCCGTCGACGGTGAGCGGATCTCCACGGCCAGCACTGGCGCGGTGGGCAGTCCCGCCTCGGTGAAGTCCTCTGGCCAGGCGACGATGATGTCCGGCTCGACCACGCTGGCCCCGAGCACCACGTCTACCGGTGCGTACTGCACCTCCAGTCCAGTGTTCTGACTCGCCGTCCAAAGAGTCCGGTAGAGCGCTGCGCTCATCCGCTGATGCCCGACCCCAGGCGCTGGCGTCATCACGAAGACCCCGTCGATGAGCTCGTGGCGCAGCCCATCATCGGGTAACGCGTCGAGTTCGTCTCGAGTGAGCAGATTGTTGACAGGCATGACTGACATGGTGTCCCCCTTGGTTCCATGGCGCAAGGGTGCGCCGCGGTTGCGGTCGCGTCAAACCGCTATCCACAGGTGCCGCGAGGCGAACGCCTTGTGCCACCACGGCGCTGGCGACAGACGCACCTTCACATGGGGGCGATGCCCGGGGGTGGCCGCTCTCAACGAGTGTGGGTTCAGGGCCGGTGAGCGGCCACGAAACCACGGTGATCATGGCCTGGCCGCCTGGCCGCCTGGCCGCCTGGCCGCCTGGCCGCCTGGCCGCCTGGCCCACCGCCTACGCCACCCGCCCGGCCTCGAATCGGACCACCCTGTGCCCGGCGTCCACCGTCGATTGCCGGTGCGCGATCACCAGCACCGTGATCGCCGGCACGAGCGAGGTCATCAGGCCCAGCACCCGGGCCTCGGTGGCATCGTCCAGCGCTGACGTCGCCTCGTCCATCACCAACAGCGTCGGATTGCGCAGCAGAGCCCGGGCGATCGCCACCCGCTGCCGCTCGCCCCCCGACAATCTGACCCCGCGATCCCCCAGCACCGTGTCGAGACCGTCCGGCAGCGTCCGGGCGAAGTCCGCGGCGGCGCGGTCCAGCGCGAGCCAGCAGGCATCGTCGTCCGGCTCCGGCGACGCCGACCACACCAAATTCTCGCGCAACGTGCCCGGCACCAGGACCGTCTCCTGCGGGACGTACGCCACGTGCTCGCGCCACCAGGTCAGGTCGGCGGGGGTGATCGGTTCGCCGTCGACCAGGATCGCGCCGGACTGCGGCATCAGCAGCCCCAGCGACAGGTCCGCCGTTGTGGATTTTCCCGATCCTGAGTGGCCGGTCAGCACCGTGATGTCACCGCGGCGGGCTGTGAAGCTCACGTCGTGAATCCCGTTGGTGCTGTTGGGGTAGACGAAGGTCACGTCGCGGAACTCCAGCAGGGGCACGTCCAGCTCGGACCCCAACGGACCGCGCGTACTCACCGTCCCCGGAGGGACCTCGGCGTCGTCGCGCGCCTGCTGCGTGAGCGCGGTCAAATCCCGCACCGCGGGCAGCGCATTGGCCAGCATGGCCGTCGTGGTGGCCATCGACTGCGCCCCACGGGCCAGCCGCGCCACCAGCAGCAGGATCACCACGATCGCCGCCGGCGACACCTCCGCCCACACCGACACCAGCACCAGCGCCGAGGCCGCCACCGCCAACCCCACCGACGACACCGCCGACACCGTCGACGTGCGCCTCGAGTTCGCGATCTGCACCGCCCGGGTGCCGGTGAACGCCTCGCCCAGGCGCTCGGCCCAGATCGCGTCGGCGCCGTGCGCGCGCACCAGGCGCAGCGAATCCATCGAGTCCATCATCACGGCCTGCAGGCTGCGGTTGCGCAGGCCGAATTCGCGGCCCATGCGGTGCGCGGGCCGCACGGCCGAACCCTGCGCCAGCCCCACCAGCACCACCCCGACGATGGCGATGCCGGCCACCAGCGGCGACACCACCAACGCCACGATGGCTGTCACCACGAACAGCATCGCCGTGACCGACAACTGCAGGAGTTGGTAGAAGGCGAACCCCGAGCGCGTCGCCCCGGATGTCACCACCTCGATGATGTCGGACTTGCGCCGCTGCAGCACGAAGGTCCACTTGGCCGCCAGGATCGCCTCGAACGCCTCCTGGCGCAGGTCGTCGACGATGGTCTGCTGCAGCGCTGTGGAGTTCACCGCCGACGTGCGGGTGATCAGCGCCGATACCGCGGTCAGCCCAACGAAAGCCGCCAGCAGCGCCACCAGCGGGATACTGCTCAGTTGCACATCGCCGAACAGTGGCACCGACATCTTGGAGTCCGGGTTGGCGATGGAGTTCACGATGGGGATGAGCAGCAGCAGGCTGACGCCGCCAACGATGCCGTTGCTCAGCAGGAAGATGATCTGCAGGACGAACCGGCGCCGGTTGAGCCGCCAGGCCACGCCGATGAGCGTCGAGGCGTCTGAGGTGAGCGAGTGGCGGGATGCGGGTCCTGCAGGTTCCCCGGCCGCCCTGTCAGCCTCGGACGACGGTCCGAGCGCCGCGGGCTCCACAGCGGCGTCGCCGTCCCCCACCCGAGTCGTCTCGGCGTCCTGCGCAGCCACCCGCTCAGGATAGGCGTTGGCTTCTGGTGGGCGACCGTGTGCACGCTGGGTCGCCCGTGCGGTCCATCGGCCCTACCCCGACACCG
>JAUPKO010000300.1 GCA_030837395.1 Actinomycetota bacterium
CCCCCCCCCCCCCCCCCGCGGCTAGGGTTGGGCCTCATGGCCGAGTACATCTACACCCTCCGCAAAGCACGTCGGGCCCACGGCGACAAGGTGGTGCTCGACAACGTCACGTTGGCGTTCCTGCCGGGCGCGAAGATCGGCGTTGTCGGGCCCAACGGCGCCGGCAAGTCGAGCCTGCTCAAGATCATGGCGGGGATGGACCAGCCGTCCAACGGCGACGCGCTGCTGGCGCCGGGTGCGACGGTCGGGATCCTGCTGCAAGAGCCCGAGCTCAACCCGGACAAGTCCGTGCTCGGCAACGTCGAGGAGGGTGTGGCCGAGACCAAGGCGATGCTCGCCCGATTCGACGCGATCTCAGCCGAGATGGCCGATCCGGATGCGGACTTTGATGCCCTCATGGCCGAGATGGGCACCTTACAGGAGGAGTTGGACCGTCGACAGGCCTGGGACGTCGATGCCCAGCTCGAGCAGGCCATGGACGCGTTGCGCTGCCCGGCGCCGGATGCCGACGTGACGGTTCTCTCAGGTGGTGAGCGGCGGCGAGTGGCACTGTGCAAGTTGCTGTTGCAGTCCCCGGACCTGCTGCTGCTCGACGAGCCCACCAACCACCTCGACGCCGAGAGTGTGCTGTGGCTCGAGCAGTTCCTGGAGAAGTACCCCGGCACGGTGGTCGCGATCACCCACGACCGGTACTTCCTGGACAACGTCGCCGAGTGGATCCTCGAATTGGACCGCGGCCGCGCCTTCCCCTACGAGGGCAACTACTCGACCTACCTCGAGACCAAGGCCTCCCGGCTCAAGGTCGAGGGTGCCAAGGACGCCAAGCTGCGCAAGCGCCTGACCGACGAACTCGACTGGGTCCGCTCCAACCCCAAGGCCCGCCAGGCCAAGAGCAAGTCCCGCCTGGCCCGCTATGAGGAGATGGCCACCGAGGCGGAGCGGACCCGCAAACTTGACTTCGAGGAGATTCAGATCCCGCCCGGCCCGCGCCTGGGCACCATCGTCGTGGAGGTCGAGAACCTGTCCAAGGGCTTCGGCGATCGCATCCTCATGGACGACATGTCGTTCTCGCTGCCGCGCAACGGCATCGTCGGTGTGATCGGCCCGAACGGCGTGGGCAAGACGACGTTGTTCAAGATGATCGTCACGGCCGCGGACGCCGCGGACGGCCCCGCCGCCGAGGAGTTCCCCAACGCGGGCACGATTCGCGTCGGGGACACCGTGACGCTGTCGTACGTGGACCAGAACCGCGGCGGGATCGATCCGAAGAAGAACGTCTGGCAGGTGGTCTCGGACGAACTGGATTACATCAAGGTGGGCCGGGTCGAGATGCCCAGCCGTGCCTACGTCTCGGCGTTCGGCTTCAAAGGCCCGGACCAGCAGAAGCCGGCCGGGGTGCTCTCCGGCGGTGAGCGCAACCGGCTCAACCTGGCACTGACGTTGAAGATGGGCGGCAACCTGTTGCTCCTCGACGAGCCCACCAACGACCTCGACGTCGAAACCCTGGGCAGCCTCGAGAACGCCCTGCTGGAGTTCCCCGGCTGCGCGGTCATCACCTCCCACGACCGGTGGTTCCTGGACCGTGTGGCCACCCACATCCTGGCCTACGAGGGTGACTCCCAGTGGTTCTGGTTCGAGGGCAACTTCGAAGGCTACGAGAAGAACAAGATTGAGCGGCTCGGTCCCGAGGCCGCGCGGCCGCACCGGGCCACCTACCGCAAACTCACCCGGGGCTGAGGTCGCGATGCCAGCGTTGCGCACGTCGGCGCAAGTGCGTTGGTCCGATATGGACGCCCTGGGCCACGTGCACAATGCGGCCTTCCTGCAGTACTTCGAGTTGGGCCGCGCCGCGATGGTGCTCTCGCTGCTGGACGTACCGCACCACAGCACCGCCAGCCTGGTCGTTCGCCGCCACGAGATCGACTACTTGCGCCCGCTGATCTACCGGCCCGAGCCAGTGGCGGTCGACACCTGGGTCGACCGGGTCGGCACAACGTCCTTCACCCTCGCCGGGCAGGTGCGAGAGCCCGAGGGTGAGGTGGTCTACGCGCGAATCGCCACGGTGTTGGTGGCGGTGGACACCGGCACCGGGGCTGCGGTGACGATCGGCGACCCGATCCGGCGGGCGCTCGCCGGTTACCTGGCGGATGATGTGGCGTGACCACTTTGTCGATCGCAAGAGACGAGCGCGTTCACCTGGCCGGTCTGCTGGGGCGGCTGCTGCGGTGGAATGACGCGACCATCGTGCGGCTGATCACCACCGAACGGGCCGTGGGCGTGTACGCCGATGCCCCGATGGGGGTGCTCGTCTTCGTCGCGTTGCCGCTGGCCCAGGCCCCCGCGGAACCGTTGGATCGAGCCGTATCGGCCCACCGCCTGCGGGATGCCCTCGGTGACGTCGCCTCGCCGTTGACCGCGGCAGGGCCGCTGGCCGTGGGCATCCCCGATGCCCGTGACATGCCACCTGCGCTGGCCGCCATTCCCAGCCGGGATGGCTGGATCGCGGCCGAGCGCGCCACCGCCGCGGAGGTCGCTGCCGCGGTGGACGCCGCCTTGGCCGAGTTCCACCGACAGGGTGAGGCAATCGCCGGAGCCACTGAAGCGGCCAAGGCCAATCTCGCGGCGGAGTGGTGGTCGAAGCCGGCGTGGGGTGGGCTGCCGCTCAAAGCTCTTCACGCGGCACATTCGCTGGGAATGCTGGCGCACCCCGGTGCGCGCATCGAATCGGCCACGCGGGCCGGGTGGAAGCGAATGCAGTCCCCAGCCGGGCAGGTGTTCGTGGCGCCGCCCGAGTCCTACTCCGGCATCGCCTTGTCAGTGGTGCGCTAGGCCATGGGGGGCGCGGCCGCCGGCGCCGCTACTGATCCAGGAAGCCCGCATTGACCATCGCGTAGGCGGCCGAGTGCAGGTATTTCCACATCGTCGCGTCGAGGTCCGGCGCCAGCCCCCGTGCGTCCAAGGCTGCGCGCATATGGCCGAGCCAGCGGTCCCGCGCGTCAGCGTCCACCCGGTAGGGCGCATGGCGCATCCGAAGCCGTGGGTGGCCACGTTGGTCTGAGTAGGTGGTGGGCCCGCCCCAGTACTGCTCGAGGAACATCCGGAGCCGGTCGGCCGCCGGACCGAGGTCGTCCTCGGGATACATCGGCCGCAGCCCCGGATCCGCCGCCACGCCGGCATAGAAGTCCGCCACGAGAGCCTGGAAGAACTCGTGCCCGCCGAACTGCTGGTAGGGACTCGGCTGTGCGGAGGTGGGTGTGTCGGACACGCGGTCAGCCTACCGGGGCAACCTCGCCGTCCTGGTCTCGCGAGGCCGCGAGGGCCGCCGCGCGGGAGGCGTCGGCATCGGTGAGACCGCGGATGATCGCGAGTTGCTCGGCGGCGCCGGCGATGTTGCGCACCATCGACCCGAAGACGACGCCGTGGAAGGGTGCCACCGACCACCAGTAGGCGTGGCCGGCCAACCCGTGCGGATAATAGATGGCGCGTTGCCGGTAGACGGTGCGCCCGTCCTCGTCGTGGTCCACCCCAAGTTCCAACCAGGCCAGGCCCGGCATCCGCATCTCCGCGCGCAGTCGCAACAGTTGATCCTGCTCGCGCTCCTCCACCCGCCAGAAATCGACCGTCTCGCCGACCCGCAGGAACGATTGGTTGCGTCGGCCCCGCCGCAAGCCAACCCCGCCGACGGCACGATCCATCAGCCCCCGCACCTCCCAGGCCAACGGGAACGAGTACCACCCGTTCTTGCCGCCGATGCCCTCGACGATCTCCCACAGCACCGGCCCGGGGGCATCCACCACTCGGGCGCGGTCGTCGGTGTAGAGGCTGCCGCCGGACCAGTCCGGGTCGTGCGAGAGCGGCTCGGCCGGAGCGCCGGGCACCGACGCGTTGGACCAGCGGGTGACGACGTTGGCCTCCCGCACGCGCACCAGTGCGAGTTGCACGGCCCGCTCGAAGGTGACCAGGCCCTCCGGCGGCGGCGGAACGTAGCGCTGGATGTCGTTCTCCGAGCAGACCACCTCGTTGCGCAGCGAGGCCACCAGGGGCTTGGCGATGCTCGCCGGCACCGGCGTTACCACCCCCACCCAATGCGAGGACAGCGTGGGGCTGAGCACCGGCACCGGCACGATCACCCTCCGCCGCAGGCCGGCGACGGCGGCATAACGCTGCATCATCTGACGGTAGGTCAGCACATCGCGACCACCGATATCGAAACTGCGATTGACGTCCGGCGGCAGGTCGGCGCAGCCGACCAGATACCGCAGTACATCACGGATGGCGATGGGCTGGATGCGGTTGGACACCCAACGGGGGGTGACCATGGCGGGCAGCCGTTCGGTGAGGTAGCGCAGCATCTCGAAGCTGGCCGAGCCGGAGCCGATGATCACCGCCGCGCGGAGTTCGGCCGTGGGCACCCCGGAATTACGCAGGATCTCACCCACTTCCGAACGTGAGCGCAGGTGTGGGCTCAGTTGCTCCGGGGAGCAGGCGGGGGTCAGGCCGCCCAGGTAGATGATCCGACCGACCCCCTCATCGCGGGCCGTGGTGCCGAACAATCGGGCGAGATTGCGTTCGACCTCCTCGAAACCCTCGCCCAATTGCAGCGAGTGCAACAAGTAGTAGGCCACGTCGATGCCCCGGAGGGCTTCGCGCACGGCGTCGGGCTCGCCCGCATCGCCGCGGATGATCTCGACCTTGTCGTACCAGTCGACGTCACGCAGCCGATCGGGGTGGCGCGACAGCACCCGGACGCGGTGCCCGGCGGTGAGCAACTCGCGCACGAGGCGGCCGCCGATGTAGCCGGTCGCGCCGGTGACCAGACAGAACTTGGCTGACTCCATGAGGCGAAGTCTGACGGCTCCGGACTCCGCCTGCACCTCGGCCGGTCCGCCGCAGCCGCCTACTTCGGGCCGGTCGGGCCGGAAGTGCCCGCGCCGCCGCCTTGGCCCTGCATCCGCAGGACCACCGGGATGGCGATGCCGTCGGTGTCGAAGGCGTCCTTGAGACGTTCGCGCAGCCGCCGTCCCACGCGCACCTGCGCCTCCGCGGCGGACTTGGCGACCACCCGCACCACCATCGCCTCGCCGGACACGGACTCCACGCCGGCATAGGTGGGCTC
>JAUPKO010000301.1 GCA_030837395.1 Actinomycetota bacterium
CCTTCCTCCTCACTCCTATACATGTTGTAAGCATGCTCCTCGCCGGCGCCGCAACCGGCAAGGTCCATATTCCGCGGCCGCGGGTACCGCTCACCTTCCGAACCGCGGTGCCTTGGTTGAAGAAGTGCGAGGTTCGGGTGGATTCGACATACCCCCAGTCACGCCCGACGGCCGTCGACTTGCGGACATTCTTGACCGGGATTGCAGCCTGCACACATGGCGGACCGTTGCACAGAACTTCGCGCGGGTTCAGGAAGTGGGCCAATGCACAAGGAGGCCCAGTCGAATCGGTGCGCGAGTTGCTCAGCTTGGCATCCCGTACGGATCTCAAAGTCACTCCGCAGTTCGACGTCGAATCTGAAACTCGGGGCAGTGGGGCACTTGAGGTGTTCGTACCTCTTCCTAGGCCCACTGATAAGTAGGTGTCGGGATTCCGATGACAACCGACGGTGGCGCTTGGCCCTTAGCAACAACGCTGGGCGCGGCAAGTGTCCGCGTCCTCCCCAGGTCGCTCGTTATGACTCCTTCACGGTGTTCGCCGCCGGGCCCGCCATTCGAACGCTTCTTAAGTCGCTGGGAGGCCGATGTCGCAGGTACGGCACCGGTAGCAAAGGTGGGATAGCCTCCCGCCCTTACTACGTAGTATCCCGCAACTGCGAAGTATGGAACTCCCTGGCGAGGCATGGGTCTGGCTGTGGGGTAGTAACCGGGCCTACTCGGCCCGTCCGTCGCAAGTGGCAATTTTGAACTCGCCGCTTGACGAGTTCGCGGCATTGGTCGTGCCGTTGACCTCGATGGAGCAAGACACGGTCCCCTCGGTCATGTTCTGGACACTGATGTAGACAAACTCGCCACGGACAAAGGTGAACGTACGACTCCAACCATCGTCCACTTCATCCTGCTGCACACCGGTCGGCGTCTCGTAGGTGATGTCTGCATCGGCTTCCAACTCGTTCTCCTGATAGCCGTTGACCGACACCGAGTAGGTGACCGAGACTGTCGCGGACCCCGAGGTGTCGTTCGGCGAACCGAACGCGTTGTCTGGTCCGCCACTCCCCAAGAGCGCTTCCTGCGGCGCCGCGCGGCGAGCGGACTCGTCCAAGCTAATCCGCCACACAGCGTAGCCACCGATCCCGGCAGCGAGCACGACCAACACTATGCCGATCAGGGCCCACGACCCGCGTCGCGAGCCGCCTCCCGTGTTGGGGGTATCGCCTGTACTTGCGGGTGCCGCAGGCAAAGGATCATCCTGGGCAGAGTCCATTGGCGGGGTAGCAACCAGTCGGGTGGAGATGGAAGAACTCCGCTCGGCCTCCGGGGGAGCCTTGTACGGGCGGGTCTGCTCAGTCCACGTCTCGCCGTCCCAGTACCTCTGCTGGAAGACCCCTGTGGGATCTGGAAACCAGCCGGCGCCAAGCGCCATGCCGCACCCCCATTGCTTACGCGCTGCCTCGATTCCGGCGTCAAGCCGGGAACCCTTCCCTACGTCGGTGCACGAAACCAGTACTCATCCGATCTGGCGGACGCAGATCGTCCGGCGCTTACACGATCACCATCTGCAAAGCCGGATAAGGGACCGCAGATGGGCCACGACCTACCGCCTGTCGCCACTGGGGCTCTGGTCTCCAACCGTCGATCCCCGCTGGCCGTCGGCCGGCAGTAGACCTATCGGGCGGCCTTGTCACTGGCTGTGAAGATGGCGCGAGCCCAGACGAACGCGGCCCCAGAAAGCACCATCACCCCGATGCCGACGCCGATCTTGAGTCCGTTGGCTCGCTTGTTAACGGAGAGTGAAAGGTCGTAGAGAGCCTCCCCGTAGAGATTGGTGCCACTTCTTGCCGCGCACGTCCCCGAGAATCCATCGATGGTTCCGGACGGACACGAGGGAATGATTCCCCAAAGCACGATGGCTGCGCCTATTACGAACAGCGAGATCAGGAGAATGAGCAAACCGTTCCGGAAAGCCGGGTTGGAGCTACTTCCCTGGACCCGCTCCTCTGGACGCTCGTTAGCAACCGATGATGGCGGTGCGAAAGCGCGCGTCTGGTCCGTCCAACTGCCCCCGTCCCAAAAGCGCTCGACGGGGGCGCCTGACGGATCTGGATGCCAGCCTGACGGCGGATCGTCTTGAGGGTCCCCATCTGTCACGTCTCCTTGGACATTCGCCTCATCTGCCATGCGCTGATCGGACCCTTCCGTGTGTGTAGCGCGCATTCACCGACCCCGGCTCCTTGGCAGGGACTCCGTCGATGTCTCGATCGGTCGACTTGGTTCCGCCTATCCGCAGTTCTGGTCGTACATCTCCGTCAACGAAGCCCTTGCCTGGTCCGTCGGAAGGGCGTCGCCGACCGCATCAAGGCCCAGCCCTACGAAGGCCATGTCCATGTCAACAACTTGAGAGTGCGTCGCCTTCCCCACGCCGGTGCCGTTCCAAAGGGAGCAGACGGTTGTCCGTCCGTCTGGACTCAACTTGTCCCACTTTGCCTGTGCCCACGTCTGCGCCTCGCTCTGAGACGCGCATCCAGACAGGCTCATCACGACCACGGTCAAGGTGGCCAGTGCAAGCCGAGTGGCTCTCTTCATTTCTCCCCCAAAGCGCACGCAAGCGGTTCCCCCATGAAACTGCGTCATAGTAGCTGCAGACTCTCCGCCCTGTCTTGGTATGGCGAACGGACGCAACTGGGCGGCCTTCCCCCGAGCGGGGGAGACTGTTTGTACCTCCGAGCTTGAGGGCGCGGGATCAACGGGTAAGGCCGTCACGCACCGCCGTTGCCGGGATTCCAGGGACGCTACCCTTCGCCCGCCGGCCTGAACTAGACGGAGATGCGTTGATGAACGGGGGTGCCAATGAGGACGCGCCCGCTGGTTTCGGTTGCGGGGCATTTCCCTCGCCGCCTGCGCGGAGTGCCTCAGGCGGCGAAGACGTATCGGCGTCGGTATCCCTCCCCACTAGGGGGAGTCAGGTCGCAATCGACAGGTGCTATCAGATGCTGGCTAATGGGGAGACGCTGGAGAACACAGGCAGCGGCGCCTGCGACATCGACCAGGGATTCCTTGGTGATCCAAGTCGGCAAGGCAGTGTCTCGAGATGGGTGCCCAGTTTGCGGCCGGTCACGATTGGCGTCAACAAGGCTCACTGGGTGGTCACTACGCAGGCTTGGTTCACCAGGGACTCCCTTCGGATCCCTGGATAGTTCGCCGACAGTGGCTAGTGTCAATCCGTGCGCGAATCCCACCGCGTCGGCTGCACGCTGAGAACCGTGTGACTCGTGTGGTCCGCCACCTGCCCTCCGATCAGGGTTTCCGCTGGAGTGGCGGGCCGTGTGTTGCCACCCACTGAGTGAATCGCGCGTCTGTGGCGCTCAACATAGCCACGGCGAGGTCGCTCACGAAGGTACGTATCTGAATTGATCGGTCGAAGCCGGCTCCATGAGGAGTGAAGATGCCGTGGAAGACCAGGTGGCGCAAGCCCTGAGCAACGCACCGCACGTCGGCTTCGTCGGGGTTGCCGTAAAGCCGTTCGATCCGTCCTAAGAGCGACTTGTTCGTGAGATTCTCAAGGAGCAGCAGTCGAAGACGGCCGGCTCGGTCATGCCGAAAGCGACCAGCAAGGTCGACCGACGAGACCGATGTTGCGTCGAGCTGCCCCTTCAGCGCCGCTTCGAGCGATTCCAAAGCGGAATAGCCAAGGGCAACGCGGAGTCCCTCTGTGTAGCCCTTCGCGACCTCTGGCCGGAGGTTGGTGAACGACACATCGGTCAGTTGGTGAGCCATGCTGAACCTCGCGGCAAACCGGTTGAGGCCACTGTTCTCGGTCAGAGTGCCGGCGCTCACCAGACGGCGATACTGGCGCCAAGCCGTCGGATTGCGAGACATACCACCCCTTTTGCGTGAAAAGACATCGCCAGCTTGCCGCGATCAGCGTTACGGCGCTCCATCATTGCAACGGCTCGCGGGGAAGGCCCATGCGGTCGTGCGGCTCATGGGGCACGCGGACGACCACGGGTCGGAGCTCGGTGGCCTGGCTTTCGCCCTGACCGACGGCCAGTTCACCGCTTGGGGAACGCCGCTCAACAGCGGTCCCAAACCATGAGCAACAACAGTAAGTGGCCGTGTCTACCGCGCGATTTCGAGGCAGGGTGCCTCTGATGCCACTCAGCAAGGAGGCTGCGCCGAGCCAAGACCTGCGTGTCCCACATGCTTTGGGATCATTGACGTGGCTCGATAAGGAGACACGTGGATCCCAACGCCATTGCGGCAGCGCGAGTGCCGGTCATGTCCGATCGTCGTCTAGCGCAATTCCTGAGCCAAGTGGACATCTGTCGCGGCGAGCCGCTAGCCTCGCGCGCACCTACACCGTCGGCGAAGAGGGAAGCGACATGCGTCGACAGATCAAGGTGACTACCAATCAGAGTCGGCTCCGCTGATGGCGGGCTTGACAGGGCGCTTCGCTTGCTCGGCTGCGGTGATTGTCACTGCTTCGATTCTCGTGACAGCTTGCGGTGGAAGCTCAACGAGTTCGAACGGCGACACTTCTGCTTCACCTGCGTCACCCATCTCGGAATCGTCCGCAGTGCCCTCGATGGCGTCGAGTGCGAGCACGTCTCTAGTTCCGGACTACGCGGCACTCTCGAAGGACGTCCGAAGCCGAGCGGCCCTGCCGAGCGACTACACGGATGCAAGCATCAAGAAGATGGCGGATTACATCTGCGCGAAGCCCGATACAGCAGCGGCACTCGAGTTTCTGCAGAGCACTAAGGACTTGCTCGGTAGCGAGTTGACCGATGCGATCGCGGCGGGGGCTTACACGTATGTGTGCCCGGGCAAGTCAGACATTTACAACGAGTACCTAAGCCGAAGCTGACGTCCCTGCGGATCATGCACGGTCAGGTCCTCCGACGGACCGGCTCGCGGACAACTAGAGCCGGCGGGTTTGCTCAAAGGCGTAGAACTCAGTGCATGAGTGCGCGTAAGCGCAAGACATACGCGGAGAATCCCACGTCGGCCCGGACCAACAGCAAGTCGGCGAGATCATCAGCGATCTGTCGCTCCCATGCCGTTCGTCCAGCCCCTGCTCTAGTCGCAGTGAGGTCACCGTGAAGCAACTTGTGCCGGTAGAAGGCCGCCGTGGGCCTGACATCGGTTGAATCCGGGCTGTTCAACAGATCCTCAAGACGCTGTCGCCGCGGAGTTCCCACATCAGTTTTCATCACTTCCGCACGGCGGCGAGCACGGGTGCTACGCAATCGTGAAGCGAGGACGGCATCATCGAGGACCTGTCGCGTCACACGAAGATCCAGGGCGGAGCACAGCGATTCGAGTGCGGCATAGGACAGGTGTCAACGCCGACTGAAAACTGACCCCCTGGCGATGATCGAAAATTGACCCCTCTCGGGGATCTCCTGACGCATCCGTGGGTCAGTGTCGGCCTGGCAGGACGGGGCGGTGTCCGCCGAGGCTGAGCATGGCCAGGGCGATCAGGGCGTCGACGTTCTTGAACCCGAAGGCGATGCGGGTGATGAGCCGGATCTTGGCGTTCACCGACTCGATGAGGGAGTTGGACAGCCGGTGGGTGATGGCGTTGAGGATCACGTCCCGGAACTTCGTCACGCTGCGGGCGAGCTTGGTGAACGCGGGGATGCGGCAGCGCCTGGCCCAGCCGAGCCAGAGGTCGAGTGCTTCGACGGCCTGGTCGTAGGGGAGCTGGAAGATGGTGCGCAGGCCTTCCTTCAGCAGGTAGGCGCGATAGAGCTTCGGGTCGGTCGTGGCGATCCAGGCGAGCTTGGCGTGCTGGCGTTCGGTGAGGTCCTCGGGGTTCTTCCAGAGGGCGTAGCGGGACCGCTGGATGCCGCGGGCGAGGGTGCTGGCCGGCCTGGGCGGGGCGTCCTTGCGCGGCGCTCCGCGTCCGCGCTTCGGTTCGGATCTCGCAGCGGTCCTCGCGTCGCGCCACGCCTGGATCCTGACCTGGTCCAGCGCGGCGGTCGCCCATGCCACGACGTGGAATGCGTCGGCGCAGACCACCGCGTTGGGGATGCGCTCGGCGACGACGACCGCGATCCAGTCCGCGCCGTCAGCGGAGATGTGAGTGATGGCAGCGCTTCGTGTCTCGCCGAGGGCGTCGAAGAAGGTGCGCAGGGTCGCGGCGCTGTTCCCGGGCGCGGCCCAGACCAGTCGACCGGAATCATGGTCCACCACGACGGTCAGGTATTGCTGGC
>JAUPKO010000302.1 GCA_030837395.1 Actinomycetota bacterium
TCCGGGGCAGGAAGTAGACCGAAAGATATCGCCCCCGGCACCTTCGTCCGCGGGCCATGATCGCCCGGAACGCTCCGGAGCGTGTCAGTCGCTCGTGCCTCGGCAGCATGCGGCCCCCACCCGTAAACAGGGACGGCGCCCCAACCCAAGGCATTCATCAGAGTACTCAGAAGAGTCCCATATCACTATTCTGATGAATAATGGGGCTAAGGCGCCGATCCCGAGACAAGCAAATCCGTCGCGCCCTGATTCCTCAGACGGCGAGACGATGGCGACCGCGCAGGCGGCGAGCCGCCAGGACGCGCCGTCCGCCATTGGTCCGCATCCGCGTCCGAAAGCCGTGAGTTCGCTGCCGCCGCCGGTTATGCGGTTGAAAGGTTCGTTTCATGGAGCCTCCCCTGATTTCCTTTTCAGGCCGCCCCGGCGTGGGGCGAAACCCGGTTCTATCTTTATGTCGCCCTATTATAGCACAATCGCCGCCCTCCGGCAACCACGCCGGCAGCCGGCCAGCAATTCCGCACAAGGACGATGGAAGTGGCCGGGGAGCTGCGAGGAGTGCGGGAATCGGTGTTCGGGGAGGCTCCCCGGCAGTGTGGGAAGGTTCGCTGGGCGTCAGCAGAGGCGTGGGAAGGGCCGGTTTCCGGCATCCGGGCGTGCGCGAGGGATCCGCTGAGGTCATAGTCACAGCAGGCAAGGGGGTGCAACACATTGGGGGTGTGGCCCGGGCGGTCTTGTCAGGGGGGGTGCCAGCAATTGGCCAAATCTGCGGTGTCCAGGAATGCCGCGACCTTCTCCGAGACGAGCTTGCGACTCATCCGGTGCCTGACCGCGGGTTTGAGGTTACGGGCGTAGAAGGTACGCACCAACAACAGGGCCAGGAAGAGGGTTTGGAGGAACGCGACCACTGCGTTTGGCTCATGATTGAACCGGTGGTCCAGCCCCCACAGGTTCACAGCCTCATTGAGGCCACTCTCCACCTCCCAGCGCCGATGGCCCGCTCGCCAGATCGTCCAGGAGTTAGCCAACGCTTGGGGGATGGTGGTCACCCAGTACCAGGTGTGGTGCTCGGTCTCCTCTTTCCATTGCCTGCCACGCCGGGTGCGCCGCCTGGTCTGTTCCTCTGTATGCACAACGCGCACCGGTTCCCCGAAGGCATCCCAGGTTCCCAGGTCCTCGAAATCCCACAACTGGACCCCATACTTGCCGTTGTCCTCTTCCCATTCCTCGGGGCGAGTGCGGCGCTCCATCGGGGCGATGTCGGCGAACAGCTCCCGTCGCTCGTCCTTGAGGACGGCAATCACGTGCTTACCATGGCGACGCAGTTCTTTGAAGAAAGGGGCGCAAGCGTACTGCGCATCAGCCACCATTACGTCGAACAGTTGCGGGTAGTTGGCCAGAACGCGCCTGACCAGGCGAGTGGCTGCGGCCACCTCACCCTCTCCCGGCGCGACCGGCTCAATGTCTATCACTCCCTGCGGCTCCACGCCTATCAACTGCAGCACCACCACCGTATGGTAGTACTCCGTCACCAGCCGCTTGTTCTCTTCTTTACCCTTCCATACCCGCCGCACCTGGCAAGCGCTGCAGCAGCGGTGCTCCGTAGAGAACAGGTGGTGTGCGTCAACCGACGCCCCCCGGAAAGGGAGCCCATTGGGCAGGGGGTGGATCGCTTTGCGCCGGTGCAGCGACTTGACTGCGCCCATCAGCATCTGCCGCAATTGGTCGCACTCGATGCTTTCCTCGGCAACCCGCCCGATAGTGTCCGCGCTGGGCCACTGTTCACCAAGGAAGCCGCGCCACTGTCGCGGCTTGTCCCGCATCCGCTGCTCCAGCGCGTTCAGGCTGCCCAGTCGTGCCGCGAACATCACGAACATGGACAGCCATACCGCCGCCAGGGAGTGGTCTGGGCTCACACGGCTGTCGCGCAGCTTCTCCGCCTGGGCTCGCAGGTGGAAGCGTTGCTCGGCATAACGCAGGAAACGACGACCCAAGCCCATCAGTCCTGGCGCGTGCGCACCCTCTCCCGATAGGTCTCGGCAATCTCGTCCAGCAGTTGGCGCGCTTCCCTATAGCGCGCCACCCATTCCCGTACCCGTGCCTGGTAGGCAGCCGGAATGTAGAGATTGCGCTGTCGGCCCTGGTAGCTCTGGCCCAGATACAACACCCGGTGAGGCTCCCCATCGGCGCAGTGGCACGAAGCCTTCCCGCAGCGCCGCTTCGCCTCGAATAGGCTGCCACGCAGAAACCCACCTTCGTGGAGTAGTTGGCGCAACCGAGAACGCTTGGAGCGCTCTTCAGCAGGCATATGCGTGTCATGGATCATTGCACTCATTTGTATGTGCATATGATACCACTACTAGGGACCCCCTGACAAGTGCCGTGACCGAACCAAGTGCGAAAATGCTCAAGAACGCGTCGCGCTGTCCGCACCCCCGTCATCCCTCACGTCTCGCAGCACCCTGCACCCCTCAGTGCGGAATCGCTGCTTCGGTCCTTCGGTCCGGACCCGGCCACGCGCCGGGCGACGCTGCCGTCACCACACGACCTCATAGAGTCTTCCACCGGCGGCGGAGAACACGCGGCGCAGACGCGGCCAGGCA
>JAUPKO010000303.1 GCA_030837395.1 Actinomycetota bacterium
GATGTGGTCTGGGCCGAAGCCGAGCCCCCAGACGGTGAAGAGGTCGCCGAGCGTGGCGCGGAAGGGCTTGTCGGCCTCCATGTGGATCACGCCGCTGGCGTCGTGCGTGTGCAAGGCGAGCTCGACGTCCTGGGAGTCGTCGACACCGATGTCCTTCGCTACGGGCACGAGCAGGCCGTCGTCATAGATGTGGAGCAGTTGGTGGATGTGGAAGGTTTCCTTACCGGGGGCCGGAAGGTGAAGCGGGGCCACGCGCTGCTTGATGCCCGCGTACTGGGCGGGCCAGGGCGGTGCGGTCATGAGCATCCCCGGCCCGTCGACCACAACTCCGGGGACCGTCTTCGTCGGCCCGCTTTCGCCGCAGGCGGTCAACCCGACAACGGCCAGGACCCCGGCGACGACGAGCATCCCGTCCCGCCGAAGTCGCCTGATGCTCATGGGAGTCATGTGGTCAGTATCGCGGTGTGGGGCCGGTCGCGACGTCTTCCCTTCGAAGAAAAGTTTGATTCGGGCTCCAACTGGAAGGGCTCGCGTAACGGAATGAAGAGCTGAGCGATGTTGCCATCGCGAAAGTGACCATGAGGGAATAGGTCGCGACTGAAACCAAGCTGGTCTTGCCTACACCGTTATCGCCTTCAATCATCGGAAGTGTGACCGCCGAACTAATCAGCCTGTAGAGCTTCTGCAGAGCTGGGTGCCGTCCGAATAAGAGACTGGCGCCTTCCTTAGTGGCTTGGATTGGTTCAGTGCTGTAAGGATTTTCGCGGAAACCCAGTTCCGTCCAGACGGACGCCTTTGGAGCCTAAGGGGACAGACGGATCCAAAGCCCCCGACGTGACGAGAACTCCTGACATTCAGGATTCCGGCTCGTGACCCGTCACAGCATGAGGCCATGCGAAGAAGGCCTTGGTTGCCCAGCTCGCGCCTTGCGTGGGATCCGGGGCATAGTCAGCGTAGATGCTGGTCGTCTTGTAATCGCGGTGGCCCATCCACTCCTGGATGAACCGGAGTGGTGCGCCCGCCGCGGCCATCTGAGTCCCGAAGGTGTGTCGAAGGTCATGGAAACGGGCCTCCCGCAGACCGGCGCTCGACATTGCCCGCTTGAACCTCTTCAGGATCTTGCTGGCGTCGTACGGACTCCCCGTGAGCGGATGGGCGAAGACAAGGTCACGCTCGCCATCGAACTTCGAGACGGATCGGTGGACCTGAAGTTCCTCGGCAAGCTGCTTCGGCATGGGAACGGCACGAGCGGACCGCTGGCTCTTGGGCGTCGTGAACTCTCCATAGCTGTAGCTCCTGCGTACCCGGATGACACCTGATCCCCAATCGACATCCATCCACCGGAGCGCCTGCAGTTCGCCCTTGCGCATGCCGGTCATGGCTGCCGTGAGGTACAGGACATGATCGGTCGGGCCGAGGTGATCGTCTGGAATCGCAAGGTCGAGCGCCCGAAGCTCATCTGTGGTCAGTGCTCGAATCTCTTTATCGCCAGCCTGGCGGCCGGGATGCTCGATGCCCGCGACGGGATTTCTACCTGCCCACTCCTGTCCGATCGCGTACCGAAAGATCCCGTGAAGGAGCCGCACATGATTTGCCACGGTCTTCGGTGAAAGTCCAGCGTCCAGCTTGGCTCGCTGGTATGCCTCGACTGCCCTGCGGTCTATCGAGTCGAGCGACTTTCCAACAAAGAACAGCGCCAGGTGACCCTTAAGGATCGCGCGGTAGCTCTCTAGTGTCGACCGCTTGCGGCCGCGAAACCGCTCGACGTGAAGCAGGTACCTCTCCCCTGCCTCGACGAGTGTCAGTCGCTCGCGGGTTGACGGCCCTACGGCCGCTCTGGATAGATGCCGACGCAACTCTGCCTCGGCTTGGGTGCGTGTCAGCCCGACGGTCGAACCCGGCTCGCGCACCGGCCCAAGCGCGCGCTTCACCTGTCGTTGGCCTTGGCGCCACTTGGCGTACCACGTACGTGTGCCGTCCTTGGACTTCCGCACGAACAGTGAACCAGTACCCCGTGGCCGCCTTGCCCTGCCACTGTTTTTGGTGTGTTGAGCGGAAGCGCCCGATCGCGCACTCAACCGACTGGCTCCGTGGATGGCCCCCGAGTCTGCTCCCTGAGCCAGGCGTCGAGAGCCGTTCTCTGGAAGCGCACGTATCGGCCGAGACGAACGTGCGGAAGCCGACCGCAGCGTGCCTCTGCCAGCACCCAGGTATGGGGCACCGCCAAGAGTTCTGCGGCATCTCGGGCGGTCAAGAGCACTTCAGATTGGCTGCCGGTAGTGATGGCCATAAGGTCAACACTATCACGGTGTGATGACCTTTAGGTCAACACTCTATGGGGGCTACTTGCGGCGGGCCTGCTCGTAGACCCGATCGCGAAATTCCGGATCCTTCCGGAGCCTTTCGACGATCGACGCTTCTCTCCATTCAGGGAAGTAGTCCTCTGGCAACCCAAGGGCTACCGCGACACGCCCGGCGAGATCCGGGCTGATGACCTTGCCCCGATCCCCGCGAAGCACTCGCGAGAGATGTGCAGGATCGACTTCTGCTGACCGAGCGACCGACCGGATGCTGAGGCCACGCTCCTTGAGCAGATCAGGCAACTCTTCGACGAAGGGTCGTGTGGACCGCCGGGTTGGCATGAGGTCAGTATCCCGCTGGGACCCGGCGGAAAGAGTCCGGCCGCGGGTTGGGCTTGCCCCTACCCTGGCCGCAGCCTGCTGTCGAGCAGGTCTCTGCGAAACAAAGCCATTTGGCTACTACTCGCCAGAGACTGACACGGAGACATCGGCGGCTAGCGGTGTGGTGTCCGATCCGCTTATCCGCTTCGCCTGAAGGCGCTGCAGCTCGTGCAGGCTGCCGAAGACGCTCCGCTCGATTGTGGTCTCGTAGCGGGACAGCTTGGAGAACGCGTTCACACCTCCAGAATCGCGCACGAAGGCTGCCCCCCACTCCGCGATACCAGCATCTTCGATGGCCCCCTGCCTTTCCTCTTCCGTGGGAGCCGGCGGCGGGTTAAGTGCGTTTCTCAAAGACACGTCGTCAAGACGTTTGCCCTTGTCCTCGCGGTCCCTGGTCGCTTCGTAGACCTCGTTTGCGAACATGCCCGCCTCGACCCTCTGAAGCCGACGAAGCCTCCAAAGTCCGGCCACGATTCGTTCCACTAGCGCCACTTCCAACTCACCCTCGGGCTGAAGGTCCGCGAACATTCGCTCGCTCAGGCCGCGGAAGCTTTCGGCATCCTCGCCGGGTAAAAGGACATCCTTGGCGAGCAAGCCGTGTTGAAGTGCGTTCAGTCTGACCTTCTCCTTGCCCTCAGAGCTCTTGGGTCCAGTTGAACGAGCCGCATTTCGGCGATTGGCAGTGATCTGCTTCCCGCTGGTTACCTTGGGCTTTCTGGAGGCCATTTCTACCGGCACAGTAACGAGTCGATCGGCCATGATCCTGCCGTTTCTGGGCCGATGGATCAGCGGACCGAACGATTTGGTACCTCGGTGGTACCTCGTGCAGTATCGGCGTTGCCCCCGAAAACACAAAACCCCCTGGCGAGAGGGGGCGGTGTGTCGACCTTGCGGCCATAGCGGGGGCCCACTTCGTCTCTCAGGGAGACGCTCGGATGCTAGGGCGGGGACGCTTGAATTCCTCCGTGGCCGACTCCGTATTAACAGTGGCCGTTGACCTTGAGTCTGGC
>JAUPKO010000304.1 GCA_030837395.1 Actinomycetota bacterium
ATCGATCGCCGATAAGCTGCCCTCGCCGCAGACGCCTGAGATGACTTTCAGACTCTTGCCGCTCTGGTGCGCCTCTTCCGCAACGATCCTCGTCACCAGCGTGCGCTCAGCTACGCGCAGGCTCATGATCTCGCCGGTGTGGCCATTGGGCACCAGTCCCCTGAGACCCGGGACGGAGGCCAGTTCGCGGATGTAGGCGCGAAGGCCGACTTCATCTAGCGATTCGTCTTCGTGAAATGCGCACAACGTGGCGGGGAAGATGCCCATCCACGGATGCTCTCGCCAGGTGTTCATTCGTGTTTTTCCTTGTGTTGTAGGGCTACTTCAACTTCGTAGACTTCGCTGTGCCCCGTGCGGTCGGAGGTGAAGACGACGCCGCGGCCGTCGGGGGAAAAGGCCGGGTGCGGGTGGGTGTGCTGGGGCGCGTAGACCTTCCACTTGCCCTGCTGGTAGTCCTCGTCGTCGTAGGGGCAGTGATCGGTGTTCCAGTGTTTGCCCTCCTTGGTGGCGCCCGGGAAACACAGAGGCCGCGGCGTGCCCACGCCATCGCGCGGATCGAATAGCTGCAGACCGATGTCAGGGAAGGTGGTATCGGCGCACATGAGTGTGCCCTGGCGGTCGATGGACGGATGCCAGGCGTTGAAGGCGCAGACCGGCCGCACCGCGCCGGTGTCAATGTCGATGCCGATGCAGCCGCGCGGCCAGTTGGCGGTGACGATCTCCCGGCGCGGCGCCGGCCGCGCCTCTTGGTCGACAAGGTTCGCGACAAGGTTTGGCTGGGGGTTCCACGTCTCGTGCACGATCCACTCGTACTGGCCCGGTTTGGCCAGCGGCTTGCGGTCGTATACCAGCCGGTTGCCGGTGCCGTCGCGGTTGATCACCCAGATGCGCTGCTTGTGCGACCCGGCATAACGCAGCAGCGTGTTGTCGGAGGGGTGGAACTCCGGATGGCCGATGGTATCGGCTTCGAGAATCGTCTCGTGCGCTCCGGTGGCGGTGTCGATGACGGTGAACCGCAACTTCGCGCCCACCTTCACCGGCACGGCCCAGTAACGGTTATCGTGGCTCAGCGTCGTGGTGCCCATGGCGGCGCCGACCATGCCGGGCTCGCGTCCGGCCAAGGCGCCGAAGTCCACCAGCCGTTCGACCTCGCCCGTTTCCGTGGCGACGCGCCAAGCCGCCTGCCCGGCGGTGTAGTAGACGTAGCGCCCGTCATGGGAGGGATGCCCCGACCACTCGGCAATACCCGGCTGGTCGGTGAGTTGCTGCAGTTCGCCGGTGGCGCGCCCTTCGCACCAGACCTCCGGCCGTCCCGTGCGGTGCGAGACGAAGAACAGCCGTCTCATCGCGTCGTCCATGCATGGCAGGTAGTAGAACGGGTGATGGTGGATCGACGGATGGTTCGTCACCTGCCGCACCCGCGCGCCGGTGCGCGGGTCGGTGAAGGTGCGGGATTCGGGGGGCTGGACACGGTCACGGTTCATGATGGGGCCCTTCACGCATGTCGACACCGATGGCGCCGTGCTTCTCGAGCAGACACTCGTCCCACCTCGACCGCCGCCACATGAGGTGTAGGCGGGGCGAGGGCACCCGGGCGGCGGGTTTCCCGAGGAGCTCGTGGGGGAGAGGAGGAAGCGGGAACCTACGAGGACCGGCCCCGGGGGGGCGCTCTCGACTGTCCATGGGTTACGCTCCTTCAGTCCGGACGGCATCGATGAGGGCGCGGAAGTTGGCTTCCGGCGTGTTGCCCGGCACCTGGTCGCCACTGGACAGGATGAAGCCGATCTCCCCAGCCTCGGCGATGCACTGCCGCGCCTCGGCGCGCACCTGTTCCGGCGTGCTCCGGTCCGCATACTCCTGCGTCGGATCATCAGCGCTGCCAGCCCTCGGGGCAGTCCTTGCGCACCTTCAGGCGCTGACCGTCGGAGACCTCGTCCAGCCGCCGCACCTCCTCTTCGGGAAGCTCCCAGTCCGCCGCCGCCAGGTTCTCGTGCACGCGCTCCGGCGTGTCGCAGCCGATGATGATGCTGGTCACCGCCGGCCGGCTCAGGCACCAGGCCATGGCCACCTGGGTAGGCGTGCGTGCGAGGCGTTCGGCGGCCTGTACCACGGCGTCGATGACGGCGCCCACGTGTGGCGTCATGGCGGCCCGGAAGTTGTATGGGCCGCGGTGCCAGGAGGTGCCCTCCGGCGGAGGTTCGCCACCCCGGAAGCGCCCCGACAGCAGGCCGATGGCCGTGGGCGCGTAGACCGTGACGCCCACGCCGCGCCGCGCGCAGTACGGCAGCAACTCGTCCTCCACGCGGCGATCCAGCAGGCTGTACCCGACCTGGTCGCACACGAACGCGGCCTGGCCGTGCAGACGGCTGGTGTGGAGCGCCTCGCACAGGCGCCACGACTCGAAGTTGCTGCAGCCGACGTGGCGCACCTTGCCCTGGCACACCAGCTCGTCCATGGCGGACACGGTCTCCTCGATGGGCGTGCGCGGGTCGGGGAAATGGCAGAGGTAGAGGTCGATGTAGTCCGTGGCCAGCCGCCGCAGGGAACGCTCGCAGCAGCGCAGGATGGTGGCCCGGCCCAGACCGCACGCGCTGGCGTCGTCGGCCTCGGGTGAGCCGACCTTGGTGGTCACCACGAAGCGCTCGCGCCGGCCGCGCATGGCGCGACCGAGCAACTGCTCCGAGCGGCCACCCTGATAGACGTTCGAGGTGTCGAAGAAGGTGCCGCCGCGCTCCAGCGCCGCCTCGATGGTGGCCAGGTACACCCCGTCGTCGGCGGCCTGGCGGAAGACGGTGCCCAGGCACAGGCGCGAGACGCGCAGGTCGGTGGCTCCCAGGTTCGCGTAGCGCATGCGTCAGCCTTCCGGGGGTGAGGTCAGCCCGGCCGCGGCCAAGGCCGCAGGGATCCACTCCAGGCAGCGCCGTGGGGACTCGGCGAAGTCCAGCCGCCGCCGCCCGGAGACCGGGGCGGCAGCGGTCAGGGGCCGCTCCAGCCCGGGCGAGTTGACCGTGTCGGGCTGCATCGGCACGATGAGCTTGTGAAGGTGCACCTCGACAATGCGCATAGGCTCAGCTCCGCTGGCGTGCCGGGCCTGCCCCCGCGCCCTCCGCGGGCAACGGTTCGACTCCTCCGGGAGTGATCCGGAACAGCTGCGCGCGCAGCTGGCTGGCGCC
>JAUPKO010000029.1 GCA_030837395.1 Actinomycetota bacterium
CCGCTGCCGGCGACGATGACGCGGCCCGCATCGCCGCCACTGTGTCGGGGGCGTCGCGCGCCATCGCTGGGCACCCCCTGATGCTGCGGCTGATCGCGCTGGACCCGGCCACCCTGCTGCCGCAACTGGTCACCCGCCGAGGCTCCACCCAGCAGGCCGCCGAGGTGCTGCTGGCCGCGATGCTGCGAGAGAGTCGCGATGGTTCGGTGCGGGCCAACGACCCCGAATTGACCGCACGCATCGTCGGCACCGCCGCCTCCGCATTCATCTACACCGAGTCACTCGCCCGATCCGAAGGCGATGACGGCACCCGCTGGATCGAATTCACCCGAATGATTGAGGGGTACATCGCATGACGACTCATCTGCCTCCTGTGTGGCCCGGCGCCCCGGCGAGTCTGCTGTCAGCCGACCGTCGCCGACGAGACATCGATGTCCTCAGCGGGCGACGAGTCGACGTTGTCGTAGTGGGCGGCGGCATCACTGGGGTTGGCGTCGCCTTGGATGCCGCCACCCGCGGCCTGAGTGTGGCACTGATCGAGGCCAACGACCTGGCGTACGGCACCAGCCGGTGGTCGTCCAAGTTGGTCCACGGCGGCCTGCGGTACCTGGCTTCGGGCAAGGTGGGCGTGGCCTGGGAGTCCGCCGTCGAGCGCGAACGCATCATGGCTGCCATCGCGCCGCATCTGACCCACCCGATGGCACAGGTGCTGCCGTTGGTGCCCGGCCTCGATCCGCGACTGGTGGGCGCCGGACTGCGCGCGGCCGACACGATGCGCAAGGTGACCGGCAGTCACCTGGCCAGGCCCAGCCGTATCGACCTGGCGGACGCCGCGGCCATGGTTCCCGGTATGACCCCGGATGTGACGGGAGCCTGGCTGTCCTGGGACGGTCAGCTGGTGGACGATGCCCGGCTCGTGATCGCCGTGGCGCGCACCGCGGCCGCGTTCGGTGCGCGCATCCTCACCCACACCCGCGCCGACGCGTTGACCGCCGACGGTCTGGCCGTGACCGATGCCCTCAGCGGCGAGTCGTGGGTGCTGCGGGCCGCCCGGGTGGTCAACGCGACCGGGGCCTGGGGTGAACACCTCGACGACCGGGTGAAACTTGTTCGCTCCCGTGGCACCCACCTGGTTGTCGCGTCATCGTCGCTGGGCAGCCCGACCGCCGCGCTCATGGTGCCGGTCGAAGGCTCGACCTCGCGATTCGTCTTCGCGCTGCCGCAGCCTGAGGGGTTGACGTTCATCGGGCTGACAGATGTCGAGACTGAGGACCCGTTGGACGATCCGCGGGCCCACGCCGACGAGGTCGACTTCTTGCTGCACACCATCAACCGCGGGTTGGCGGTGCCGCTGGGCCGTGACGACATCGTCAGCACCTACTCCGGCTATCGGCCGCTGCTGGCCGGGGTGGCCGGCAGCACCGCCGACCTGTCGCGGCGGCACGCGGTGCTCGACGGCGACCCGTTGATCAGCGTCGTGGGTGGCAAGTTGACCACCTACCGGCGGATGGCTGAGGACGTCGTGGACCTGCTGTCTGACCGGCCGTGCCGAACGCGACGGTTACCGCTGGTGGGCGCGCAGCCCTGGCAACCCGACGCCGGTCGACTGGTGACGCGGTTCGGCGGCGAGGCCAGCGTCGTTGCCGAGTTGGCACAGGGCGACCCAGCGGCGCTGGTGCCCATCGCGGGCACCCCGGTGCTGCCGGTGGAGTTGCTGTGGGCGCGTGTGGCCGAGGGTGCCGTGACGACAGGGGATGTGCTTGATCGGCGCCTTCGCCTGGACCTCGTGCCCGACTGGCGCAAGGCCGTCGGTGCTCACCTCGGCAGCGGCGCCAGCGACGTCGCGATGGGTCCCTACACTTCGTCGGTGTGACCCCCGGATGGCCTGATCAGCGTCGGGCCATCTTGCGTGACTCCTTGGTGGTGGGTCTTGCGGTGGGCATGTACGGGTTGTCGTTCGGGGCGTTGGCCGTGGCCACCGGCCTGAGCACCTGGCAGGCGGTGGCATTGTCGTCGGTGATGTTCACCGGCGGCTCGCAGTTCGCCTATATCGGGGTGATCGGCGCCGGCGGCAGCAGCCTCGCGGCGGCGGCCGCGGCCCTCCTGCTGGGCGCCCGCAATACCTTCTACGGCGTGGCGATGAAGCCCTTGCTGCCCACGCGCGGGTGGCGCCAAGTGGCCGCTGCCCAATTGACGATCGACGAGTCGACCGCCATGGCGCTGGGCAATGCCGACCCGGCTGAGCCCCGGGCCGCCCGGCTGGCGTTCTGGACCACGGGCGTGTCCGTCTTCGTGTGCTGGAACCTCGCCACGGTGGTGGGCGCGCTGGGCGCAGCCTCGCTAGGCGATCCGGGGCAGTGGGGGCTGGACGCGATGGTGCCGGCGGCGTTCCTGGCACTGCTATGGCCGCGGCTGACGTCACGCACGACGGTCGGGGTCGCGGTGGTCGCGGCGGCTCTTGCGGTGGTGGTCAGCATGGTGGCGCCGCCGGGGATCCCGGTGCTGCTCGGTGGTGCCGTAGCGGTTGTGGTGGCGTTGTGGGGTGCCCGGCGTGATGCCGCCGGCGCCGGCGCCGGACCTGGCTCCCCCGGCGCGCAGGGGGCAGCGTCGTGAGTTGGGCCGCGGTGCTTATCACGTCGCTGCTGGCGTGGGGGCAGAAGTACGTGGGGCACCTGGTACCCCAATCGTGGGTCGAGGAGCCACGAGTGGCCCGCGCGGCGGC
>JAUPKO010000305.1 GCA_030837395.1 Actinomycetota bacterium
CCGGCAGCGGAAGCCCGTTTGACCTCCACCACAGCATCGACCGCGTCGGCATGGATGGCCACCAGCCCACGGCGGGCGTGCCCCAACGAGTCGAAGGCCCCTGCTTTGGACAGCGACTCCAGCACCCGCTTGTTGCACACCACGATGTCGACCTTGTCCAGGAAGTCCGCGAAAGAGGTGTAGGGCCCGGCCTCGGTCCGGCCGCGCACGATGCCGTCGACAACATTGATGCCCACGTTGCGGACCGCCCCCAAGCCGAACCGGATGTCCGTGCCGATCGAGGAGAAGTTCGCCACCGACTCGTTGACGTCGGGGGGGAGCACCTTGATGCCCATCTTGCGGCACTCGTTGAGGTAGATGGCCGACTTGTCCTTGTCGTCCTTGACGCTGGTCAGCAGGGCCGCCATGTATTCGGCCGGGAAGTTGGCCTTGAGGTAGGCCGTCCAGTAGGACACCAGCCCGTAACCAGCGGTGTGGGCCTTGTTGAAGGCGTAGTTGGAGAACGGAACGAGGATGTCCCAGAGGGTCGTGATGGCCTCGTCGGAGTAGCCGTTGGCCACCATGCCGTCGCGGAACGGCCCGAACTCGGCGTCGAGGATCTCCTTCTTCTTCTTGCCCATGGCCCGGCGCAGCAGGTCGGCCTTGCCCAGGGAGTATCCGGCCAGTTGCTGGGCGATCGCCATGACCTGTTCCTGGTAGACGATCAGGCCGTAGGTGTCACCAAGGATGTCCGCGAGCGGCTCGGCGAGCTCGGGATGGATCGGCTCCACCGGCTTGCGGCCGTTCTTGCGGTCGGCGTAGTCATTGTGCGCATTGGCGCCCATCGGCCCGGGCCGGTAGAGCGCCAACACCGCCGAGATGTCCTCGAAGTTGTCCGGCTGCATGCTGCGCAGCAGGGCCCGCATGGGGCCGCCGTCAAGTTGAAACACACCCAACGTGTCGCCGCGGGCGAGCAACTCGTAGGCGGGGCGGTCGTCGAGGGCGAGGTCCTCCAGGACGACCGTCTGGCCTCGGTTGGCCTTGATGTTGATCAGGCAGTCGTCGATGACCGTGAGGTTGCGCAGGCCCAGGAAGTCCATCTTGAGCAGGCCGAGGTTCTCGCAGGCACCCATGTCGAACTGCGTGATGACCGCGCCGTCTTGGTCCCGGCGCCACAACGGAATGACATCGAGCAGCGGCTCGCGGCAGAGGATCACGCCCGCCGCGTGCACGCCGGGTTGCCGTTTGAGGCCCTCCAGCCCCTTGGCGGTGTCCACCACCCGCTTGACATCGGGCTCGGCATCGTACAAGGCCCGGAACTCGCCGGCTTCGCCGTAGCGGTCATGACCCTTGTCGAAGATCCCTGCCAGCGGGATGTCCTTGCCCATCACGGCCGGCGGCATGGCCTTGGTGATGCGATCGGACAGGGCGTACGGCAGGCCCAGCGCCCGCGCCGAGTCCTTGATGGCGGCTTTGGCCTTGATGGAGCCGTAGGTGATGATCTGCGCGACGCGGTCCTCGCCGTACTTCTCGGTGGCGTGGCGGATCATGTCGCCGCGCCGACGCTCGTCGAAGTCCATGTCGATGTCCGGCATGGACACACGTTCGGGGTTGAGGAACCGCTCGAACAGTAGGCCGTGAGCAATCGGATCGAGTTCGGTGATGCCGAGGGCGTAGGCGATCAAGGCGCCCGCGGCCGAGCCACGCCCGGGGCCCACCCGGATACCGTTCTCCTTGGCGTGTTTGACCAGGTCTGCGGTGACCAGGAAGTAGCCGGGGAAGCCCATCTGGCAAATGACGCCGACCTCGTAGGCGGCCTGCTTTCGATGACTCTCGGGCACCTCGCCCGGAGCGAACCGAGCCGCCAGCCCACGCTCGACCTCCTTGACCAGCCACGACTCCTCGGACTCCCCCTCGGGGATCGGGAACTGCGGCATGAGGTTGGCACCTTCGGTGAACTCCACATTGCAGCGCTCGGCGATCAGCAGGGTGTTGTCGCAGGCCTCGGGGAAGTCGCGCCAGAGGGTGCGCATCTCGGTGGCGGACTTGAGGTAGAAGTCGGTGGCCGAGAAGCGGAATCGTTTGGGGTCGTCCTTGGTGGTGCGGGTGCCGATGCACAGCAACACGTCGTGATTCTCGGCGTCGTCGGGGTAGACGTAGTGCAGGTCGTTGGTGGCCAGCAGCGGCAGGTCCAACGTGCGAGCGATCTGCAGCAACTCGTCGCGGTGACGCTTCTCGATGCCGATCCCGTGGTCCATCAACTCGACGTAGAAGTTGCCCGGATCCAGGATGTCGCGGAAGTCGGCGGCCGCGGCCAGCGCGCGGTCGTATTCGCCGGCTTGCAGCCAGCGGTTCACCTCGCCCGACGGGCAGCCGGTTGTCGCGATGAGGCCGGAGCCGTACCTCTCGAGCAATTCCCGGTCGAATCGCGGTTTGCGGTAGTAGCCCTCAAGCGATGCCAAAGACGACAGCCGGAAGAGATTGTGCATTCCGGCGGTGGTCTCGGCCAGCATCGTCATGTGGGTGTAGGCCTGCCGACCCCGACCGGGATTTGGCTCACCGTCCTCGCTGGCACCTTCGTCGTAACCGCCCCCGAAATCGAACGGCGAACGCTCCCGCCGGCCTTGCGGGGCGTAGTAACCCTCCATACCGATGATGGCCTTGACGCCGGCGTCCTTGCCCCGCTTCCAGAAGTCGTAGGCGCCGTACACATTGCCGTGGTCGGTCATAGCGACGGCCGGCATGCCCATGCGGGCGGCCTCGGTGAAAAGGTCCTTCAGACGCGCCGCACCATCGAGCATGGAGTACTCGGTGTGCACATGCAGATGCACGAAATCGCCATCCGAACCCATCTGCTGGTGCCTCCTCCGCATCGCCCCTGCGAGGATACCTGTGCCCTCCGACGCGACCCGCCAGCGCGATGGTCAGTGTTCACTGACGCCCGACGAGACGCCCCAGATCTACGTCAGGTGAACGGTGGACCGCGCAGCGTGACATGCCAACAGCGAATCAGGGGATTGTCAAGAGATCGTTCGGAAGATTGGGACCTTCGACCCTCGACAGCCACCCATTCGGGCGTACGTTGAGAGAAATAAACGTGTAGGGAGCGGCACATGTCACACTCACTGACCAACTCACGCAGCCGATTGGTGGGGGTGATCGTCGCCTTCCTGGCCCTGAGCGGGCTCGTTCTGGGGAACGCCGCGGCCCAGGCGCCGTCCGTGGCCGTTCCTGGTGGCTTGCAGGTGGTGCGCACGGGTGCCAACGCCACCACCTTGGCCATCACCTGGAAGCCGGCGGCCGGTGCCGTCCGCTACACGGTGAACGTCTTCGACGGCGTCAACCAGTTCGCCAACAACGTGCCGGTCAGCCAGACCTCGATCCAGTACCAGGGGTCGGGGGTCAGCACCCGCTATCGAGTCATCGTCACGGCCGTGGACAGATCGGAAGAGCGTCGAG
>JAUPKO010000306.1 GCA_030837395.1 Actinomycetota bacterium
CCTCATCGGCGTCGCCCAACTCCACCTCGGCCATGACCAGTCCGGCGTTGTCACCTGCGAAGACGTCGACCTCCCAGGTGTGCGCCCCGACGGGCACGAGATGTCGCACCTTGTCGATCACCAGCCCGCTGGCCAATTCCTCCAGCATGCGCAGTCCGTCGTCCACAGGCACCGGATACTCAAACTCGCTCCGGGATATCCCGTGCGAGTTGCCTTTCAGCGTGAGCGTGGCGTGATCCCCGGCGACCCGCACGCGGACGGTGGCTCTGTCGGTGTGGGCGATGTAGCCCTGCACGATCCGCCGTTGCGCTGTGACTGCGGCTAGCCACGCATCACCACGGACCAAGAACTTGCGCTCAATTTCGGTACCCATGGTGCGCAGTGTGGCAGCAACTGGTCCACGACGGCCGGGTTCGGCAAGGGCTACCGCCCGGCAGCGGCGACGCGCCTGCAGTCAGGGCGCGGCAGTCAGCCACAGGTGCAACGTCATCGTTGCCAGCCGTCAGTGAGGTGACCGCGGTTCGCAGGGTCGGTCACCGTCGAGAAGATCGCTGGCCAACGTGGGCCAGATGGTGTCGACTGTGGGCGTGCGTGGACCCGTCCACGGGGCCGGGGCCGCGTAGACGTGTTGGGCCAGCACGTAGGCGTTGGGTGCGTAGCGGGTCCGCATGGCGGCGAAGGCATGCCAGGCGGCATCCCGATCAGCGCGCAGGCTCAGGCCAGAAGCAGTCAGGACGTCGCAGGCACGCTGCCATTCGTCGCGCGTCACCCCAGGATCAGCGTCCACCTTGACGCTCCAACCGGGATCCATGCCCTGCAGCGAGGCGGCGGCATCTGCGGTGATCGCCGCGATCGTAGCCCGCTCACCTTGGTCCAGGTGAGTCTCCGCCGCGGAGGTCGCGACGAGGGGGTGCGCCGACGCCGACCCCGCCGCCACAGCCGCACCCAGAGGTCCCGACCCAGCCTGCCCAGCCGTCGCACGCGTTGATTCCGGCGGTCCGAACGAGGATGCGCGCAAGGCGGCCAGAGTTTCGCAACCCTCTGCCATCAGCCGCACCAGCCGCCCGCGCGATTCGCACCTCGCCAACGTGGTCAGCTCCAGATTGGCCGCGTCGAGCACAGCCACCAACGACACCAGCCAATGCCGATGCGGCTGCGATGAGCGGAACTGATTGAGAATCGGATACACGATGTGATTCAGGCGCGTATTGGAGGCCCATTGGATCCAGTCCTCGTACAGCCGGTCGCGATCCGCGCCTTGCAGCAGCGCGGAACGGCTGAGCAACTCCGGACCCCAGGCGGGTTCGCCGGCGAGCAGGCCCAACTTGGCCACCTCGCTCTCTCGGTCCGCATAGGCCGAGTACAGCGTCAACAGATAGCCCACCAGCACGGCCACCACCACGAGCCCGATGAACGCCGCCCCAACGCCGATGGCGATCGCGGCCGGTTGGGCAGGCTCGACCACACCGAGGGTGAACAGCGCCGAACTGGCGGAGTAGAGCGCTCGGGTCGCGTCCACGCCGCTGACAGCAAACAGCAGCAGCGCGGCGGCCAGGATGAAGCAGAGCACGAACGACACCAGCTGCACCAGCACGGTCACGGGCCCGACTGCCGCCAACAACGAATCCCGAGCTGTATAGGTACTGCGCCGCAGCGCCAGGAACCGAAACGCCACGCGGCTCGGAGCCGACGCCAGCCGGGCCAGCCGCGGCGTCATCGGTCGTGGCACCAGCATGCTCGCCAGGATCGCGTGGATGGTCGCCGCCAGCAGGGCAGTACCGGCGATCCCCGCACCCACCCGGAGCAGCACCTCCACGCTGGTCACCCTCTCTTGTCGGCGCGGTCAGAACTCCAGGCCGATAGTCGCCTCGGGGGCCAGCACGCCCCACGCCACCATCCGCTCGCCGAGTTCGTGCTGCGGCAGGTCGTAGATCACGGCCAAGGCCCGCATGTCCTCGTGTCGGATCGACAACACTCGGCCGTTGTAGTCCCCGCGTTGCGCTTGGATTGACGCTGCGTAACGGGCCAATGGTTTGGCCTCCTCATCGGGCAGCAACCGCAGGCGTTCCAAGTCGAGCACCAGCCTGGCCGGACCGTCGGGGGCGCGGGTGGTGGCGTCGGGCAGCAACTCCGCGATCGGCACCCCGTAGAACTCCGCGAGTTCGGCCAACTTCGCAACGGTGACCGCACGATCGCCGCGTTCGTATGAGCCGATCACCACCGCTTTCCAACGACCCTCGGACTTCTGCTCGACGCCGTGCAGACTCATGCCCTGTTGCTGCCGGATGGCGCGTAGTCGCCTGCCCAACGACTTGGCATAAGAGTTGTCAGTCACGCGAGTCCCCGTCCGTGCGTTAGTGGTAGTTACTGACAGTAGCGCAACAGTTGGTCCGGCAGCGTCATTCAGGGGTGCGCGTGGGTGCCGCAGGGTGGTCTGGTTATGGTGAGACGACAACCTTTAACAGCCCGTCCTGTGAGGCGGGGAAGGGGTAGGCGCCATGCGTCAGGTGCTCGATGCAGCCGATATCGACCGGGCTCTCACACGGATCTCACACGAGATCGTGGAAGCCAACCGGGGGGCAGGTGATCTGGTCGTCCTCGGCATTCCGACTCGGGGCGAGAAGCTCGCCCGCCGGATCGCTGAGCGGATCTCGGCCATCGAGGGGGTGACTGTGCCGGCCGGTGCGCTTGATGTGACCCTCTACCGCGACGATCTGCAACTGCAGCCGCCACGGGGTCTGCTGCCCACGGACATCCCACCGGGCGGGATCGATGACAAGGTCGTCGTCCTCGTCGACGACGTGCTCTACAGCGGGCGCACGGTGCGCGCCGCACTGGACGCGATAACCGACCTCGGTCGACCGCGGGCCGTGCGACTGGCCGTGCTGGTCGACCGCGGCCACCGCGAGCTGCCGATCCGGCCAGACCACGTGGGCAAGAACCTGCCCACCTCCACCTTCGAGTCGGTGCGGGTGCGGGTCGCCGAAGCTGACGGCATCGACGCCGTGCTGATCGCAGATGCGCCGGGAACGGGAGAGAACGCATGAAGCATCTACTGTCCGCCGCCGATCTGGACCGCGATGCGGCCGTCGCCCTGCTCGACACCGCGGTCGAACTCGCGGCGATCGCCGACCGCCCCGTCAAGAAGCTGCCCACGCTGCGCGGGCGCACGGTGGTCAACCTGTTCTTCGAAGACAGCACCCGCACGCGCATCTCGTTCGAGGCTGCGGCCAAGCGGCTGTCCGCCGATGTGATCAACTTCTCGGCCAAGGGCTCGAGCGTGTCCAAGGGCGAGAGCCTCAAGGACACCGCCCTCACCCTGGAGGCGATGGGTGCCGACGCGGTGGTGATCCGTCACGGGTCATCCGGTGCGCCGCACCGGTTGGCCCACTCCGGCTGGATCAGGGGCAGCGTGCTCAATGCCGGTGACGGCACCCACGAACACCCGACCCAGGCCCTCCTGGATGCCTTCACGATCCGGCGGGCACTGGCCGATGACGTCGGCGACCTGGCCGGGCTCAAAGTGACCATCGTCGGTGACGTCCTGCACTCGCGGGTGGCCCGGTCGAACACGATTCTGTTGGACACCCTTGGCGCCGAGGTGACGCTGGTGGCCCCGCCCACGCTGCTGCCGGTGGGGGTCGAGAACTGGCCCTGCATGGTCTCGTACTCGATCGACGATGCCCTCGCGGACGCCGACGCAGTGATGATGCTGCGGGTACAACGCGAGCGGATGCACGATTCGTTCTTCCCCACCGAACGCGAGTACTCCCGACGCTACGGCCTGGACGCCGACCGGATGGCGATGATGCCCGACCACGCCATCGTGATGCACCCCGGGCCGATGAACCGGGGGGTGGAGATCGCCGCCGACGTCGCGGACTCGCCGCGCTCGGTGATCGTGCAACAGGTGACCAACGGGGTGAGCGTACGGATGGCCGCCCTCTACACGATGCTCGGCGGCGCGCAGAGCGGATCGGAGGCGGCAGCATGACCACCACCCAGACCTACCTGCTGCGGGGTGCGGCCCTGCTCGGCGGCGACGCGGCGGACCTCCTCCTACGCGACGGTGAGATTGCCGACATCGGCGCCGGCGGGACGCTGAACCCCGAAGACGGCACGGTGATCCCCGCGGAGGGCCTCGTGGCCTTGCCGGGACTGGTGGACCTGCACACCCACCTGCGCGAACCCGGCCGCGAGGACGCCGAGACGGTCGAGTCCGGCACCCGGGCGGCAGCGCTGGGCGGATTCACCGCGGTGCACGCCATGGCCAACACCGACCCCGTCGCCGACACCGCCGGTGTGGTGGAGCAGGTGTGGCGGCTGGGGGTGCAGGCCGGCTGGTGCGATGTGCAGCCGATCGGCGCAGTGACCGAGAGTCTGGCCGGCGAACAATTGGCCGAACTCGGTGCCATGGCCACCTCGGCGGCCAACGTTCGGGTGTTCTCCGACGATGGCAAGTGCGTGCACGACCCCATGGTGATGCGCCGGGCGCTGGAATACGTCAAAGCCTTCAACGGCGTCATCGCCCAGCATGCCCAGGACCCCCGCCTCACCGCCGGGGCGCAGATGAACGAGAGCGAACTGTCTGGGCGGCTCGGCCTGCGTGGTTGGCCGGCCGTCGCCGAAGAGGCGATCATCGCCCGGGACATCCTGCTCACCGAGCACGTCGGCTCGCGTCTGCACGTGTGCCACGTCTCGACCGCCGGCAGCGTCGAGTTGATCCGGGCCGCCAAAGCACGGGGGGTGGCCGTGACTGCGGAGGTCACGCCTCACCACCTGATGCTCACCGAGGACCTCGCTGCCACCTACGACCCGACGTTCAAGGTCAATCCGCCGCTGCGCACCGAGGCGGATGTGCAGGCGCTGCGTGCGGCGTTGGCGGACGGGACGATCGACGTGGTGGCCACCGACCACGCGCCGCACCCCACCGAGGACAAGGACTGCGAGTGGTCCGCCGCCGCGATGGGGATGATCGGCCTGGAGACGGCGCTGTCGGTGGTCGCCGGGACCATGGTGCGGCCAGGGCTGCTGGATTGGGCCGGCGTGGCGGACCGGATGTCTTGGGCACCAGCGGCCATCTCCGGGATTCCCGGCCAGGGCCGTCCACTGGCGGTCGGGGAGCCGGCCAACGTGGTCCTCATCGACCCCGAGGCCGAGTGGCTCGTCGTGCCGTCGGAAGTGGCCAGTCGCAGTCACAACACGCCTTTTCGGGGCCTGTCGTTGCCGGCCAAGGTACGCGCAACGTTCCTGCGTGGTCGCGCGGTGGTGCTCGACGGGCGGCTGCAGGAGGACCGCTGGTGAGCGTGGCGCCACCGTTCGCTGGACTCGCCGCCGCGAGCCCCGAGGTGACACAGTGGCCCCAGCGGCTGCTGTTGACCGCGGTGATGGTGGTCGTGGTGGCGCTGGCGGTGTACGGCATGTGGCGGGGGTGGCGCAATCGTGCCGCCCGGCAGGCCGATGTGCCGGAGTTGCCGTCCGTGCCGGATGCCACCGGCCCGGTGCTCGCGTCGGCCGAGGGTCGCTACGTGGGCACCGTGCGCGCGGGGGACTGGCTCGACCGGATCGTCGCCCGCGGTCTCGGCGCGCCCGGCCGGGCACAGGTCGAGGTGAGTGCCGCCGGGGTGCTGTTCGACCGTGACGGCGCCCCCGAGATCTTCATCCCGGCGTCGATGCTCACCGCCGTGAACTCGGGCAAGGGCGTGGCCGGGGATGTGGTCGAGCGCGAAGGATTCGCGGTGGTGTCCTGGCAACTCGGCGAGGTCGCGTTGGACACCGCTTTTCGGGCCGACCGCGCGGCCGACCAACGAGCAGTGATGCAGGCAGCGGCGGCTCTCGTCGCACAGCCGACTGGAGGAACCGCATGATCGCGTCCACCGTGCGCACGCCGCACTTGCGAACCCCCGCGCTGTTGCGCCCGCAGACCCCGGCGGTGATGGTGCTCGAGGACGGTCGGACGTTTGTCGGGCGGGGCTTCGGCGCTGAGGGAGCGGCCTTCGGCGAGGCGGTGTTCTCAACCGGCATGACCGGCTACCAGGAGACCCTCACCGACCCCTCCTACCACCGGCAGATCGTCACCATGACTGCCCCGCACGTGGGCAACACGGGTATGAACGACGAGGACCCCGAGTCCGCCCGTATCTGGGTGGCGGGCTTCGTCGTGCGCGAGCCGTCGCCGCTGGCATCGTCCTGGCGGGCCGGAGTGACCCTCGACGAGGCGCTGCGTGATGCCGGTGTGGTGGGGGTGTGCGAGGTCGACACCCGGGCCATTACCAGGCACCTGCGCTCGGCCGGCGCGATGCGTGCCGGTGTGTTCGCCGGTGCCATGGCCGAAGCTGACCCCACTGAATTGCTCGACCAGGTGCTCGCCGGCCCCGGCATGGTCGGCGCCGATCTGACCGGCGATGTCAGCACCGATGAGAGCTACATCGTGCCGGAGATCGGCCAGAAGCGCTTCACGGTGGTCGCCGTCGACCTGGGCATCAAGTCCATGACACCGCACCGGCTGGCCGAGCGTGGGGTCGAGACCCGTGTGGTGCCGGCTGGGCTGCCGATCGGGCAGATTCTGGCGATGTCGCCGGACGGCATCTTCCTGTCCAACGGCCCCGGTGACCCCGCCGCCGCCGACGATTCGGTCGCGCTGGTCAAGGCCGCGCTGGACGCGGGCATCCCGCTGTTCGGCATCTGCTTCGGCAACCAGATGCTCGGCCGGGCGCTGGGCCTGGGCACCTACAAGCTCACCTTCGGCCACCGCGGCATCAACCAGCCCGTGCAGGACCTGGCCACCGGCAAGGTCGACATCACCGCGCACAACCACGGGTTTGCCGTCGACGCTCCGGTGGGCGAGCCGTTCGCAACCCCGTGGGGGCCGGCCGAGGTCAGTCACCTCTGCCTCAACGACGGCGTGGTCGAGGGGCTGCGGTTGCTGGACCGGCCGGCGTTCAGCGTGCAGTACCACCCCGAGGCCGCCGCCGGGCCGCACGACGCCGCCGGGCTGTTCGACCGCTTCATCGATCTCATGGCCGACTACCGTTCCGAAGGACGCTGACATGCCCCGCCGCGACGACATCTCCAGTGTGCTCGTGATCGGCTCCGGGCCGATCGTGATCGGCCAGGCCTGCGAATTCGACTATTCCGGCACGCAGGCCTGCCGGGTGCTCAAAGCCGAGGGGCTGCGGGTGATCCTGGTCAACTCCAACCCGGCCACGATCATGACCGATCCCGAGTTCGCCGACGCCACGTACGTCGAGCCGATCACCTCGGCCGTGCTGGAGTCGGTGATCGCCAAGGAGCGGCCCGACGCCCTGCTGCCGACCCTCGGCGGGCAGACGGCGCTGAACGCGGCCATCGCTTTGCACGAGGCGGGTGTTTTGGACAGGTACGGCGTCGAGTTGATCGGTGCCGACGTCGATGCGATCGAGCGTGGCGAGAACCGCGAGATGTTCAAGACGATCGTCGAGGAGGTCGGAGCCGAAAGCGCTCGGTCGGCCGTCTGCCACAGCCTTGAGGACTGCTTCGCCGCCGCCGACGACCTCGGCTACCCCATGGTGGTGCGGCCGTCCTTCACGATGGGTGGCGCCGGCTCCGGCATGGCGTACACCCCCGAGGACCTCACCCGGATCGCCGGTGCCGGCCTGGCTGCTAGCCCCACAACCGAGGTGTTGCTGGAGGAGTCGATCCTGGGGTGGAAGGAATACGAACTCGAACTCATGCGGGACCATCACGACAACGTGGTGGTGGTCTGCTCGATCGAGAACCTCGACCCGATGGGGGTGCACACCGGCGACTCGATCACCGTCGCCCCGGCGCTGACCCTGACCGATCGGGAGTTCCAGCGGTTGCGCGACATCGGCATCGACATCATCCGCGCGGTGGGGGTCGATACCGGCGGCTGCAACATCCAGTTCGCGGTGAATCCGGAGGATGGGCGGATCATCGTGATCGAGATGAACCCGCGAGTGTCCCGCTCTTCGGCCCTGGCGAGCAAGGCCACGGGCTTTCCCATCGCCAAGATCGCCGCCAAACTCGCCATCGGCTACACGCTCGACGAGATCAGCAATGACATCACCAAGCAGACGCCGGCCTCGTTCGAGCCGACGCTGGACTACATCGTGGTGAAGGTGCCGCGTTTCGCCTTCGAGAAGTTCCCCGGCACCGACACCACGTTGACCACCACCATGAAGAGCGTCGGTGAGGCCATGGCCCTCGGGCGCAGCTTCACCGAGGCGCTGCAGAAGGCGCTGCGCAGCCTGGAGCAGCCCAGCGCGCAGTTCGACTGGTCCGCGGCGCCGGACACGATCGATATGGCGGCCCTGTTGGACCAGATGCCACGGCCGCACGACGGTCGCCTACGTCAGGTGCAACAAGCGATGTGGGCTGGGGCGACCCTCGACCAGGTGCACGCCGCGACGGCTATCGACCCCTGGTTCCTGGCGCAGATCGAACTGCTCAACGATGTCGCTCAGGTGGTCGCGGCCGAGCCCACGCTCACCGCGGACGTGATGCGACTGGCCAAGCGGCACGGCTTCTCGGATGCGCAGATCGGTGGCATCCGAGGCATGCCCGAAGCCGTCGTGCGCGGGGTGCGTCAGGCCCTCGGCGTCCGCCCCGTCTTCAAGACCGTCGACACCTGCGCGGCGGAGTTCGAGGCCAGCACGCCCTACCATTACTCGTCCTACGACTTCGAGACCGAAGTGCGCCCCCGCGAGCGCGAGGCCGTCCTCATCCTGGGCTCGGGGCCCAACCGGATCGGGCAGGGGATCGAGTTCGACTACTCGTGCGTGCATGCGGCGCTGACCCTCAGCGATGCCGGCTTCGATACCGTCATGGTCAACTGCAACCCGGAGACCGTGTCGACCGACTACGACACCTCGGACCGGCTGTACTTTGAGCCGCTGACGGTCGAGGATGTGCTCGAGATCGTGCATGCCGAGTCGCAGGCCGGGCCGGTGCGCGGGGTGATCTGCCAGCTCGGCGGGCAGACCCCGCTGCGCCTCGCCGCCGAACTCAAGGCCAACGGCGTGCCGCTGCTGGGCACCTCGCCGGAAGCCATCGACTTGGCCGAGGAGCGCGGCGCGTTTGGTCGGGTGCTAGCCGCGGCTGGGCTGCCGGCGCCCAAGCATGGCACGGCGTTCTCGTTCGAGGAGGCCAAGGAAATCGCCGACGAGGTGGGCTACCCGGTGCTGGTGCGGCCCAGTTACGTCCTGGGTGGGCGCGGCATGGAGATCGTCTACGACGAAGCCATGCTGGCCGAGTATCTCGTGCGGGCCACGGACGTGAACCCCGAGCATCCGGTGCTGGTGGACCGCTTCCTGGACGACACCATCGAGATCGACGTCGATGCGCTGTATGACGGCGAGGAGTTGTACCTCGGCGGCGTGATGGAGCACATCGAGGAGGCCGGCATCCACTCCGGCGACTCGGCCTGCTCGTGACCCCCGGTGACGCTGGGCCACGGC
>JAUPKO010000307.1 GCA_030837395.1 Actinomycetota bacterium
GATCGAACGGCTCACCAGAGTTGAGGGTGATCGCCTCCTTGGCCCGCGCCGCCAACTGCTCATGGGTCCAGTCCTGGAAGGCCACACCCAGGACGGGCACCTTCAGCAGGCCCCGGCGCTCCAGCCGGAACAGCGCCGGCAGCGTCATCTTGTAGCCCAGATCGCCAGTGATGCCGAAGATCACCAGCCGGTCGGATTCACCCAGTTCCATCGTGCCTCCTCGTCAGCGCTCACCCTAGTGGCTGACCACCCACCCGTTCCACCGCACAAACAGCAACCGACGCGTTTGCCATCGGCATGACTAGACGTGGCGACCGTGCCAGACTGCGAAGTTGTTCGCTGGACGCAGTCGCAGCGCAATTCGGAATCGAATCGGCACGCCAAAGGAGACGAAGTGACCACAGACAGCCCGATGACCCTCGGCATGGTCGGACTCGGCCGGATGGGCGCCAACATGGTGCGCAGAATCATGCGCGACGGCCACCACGCAGTCGTGTACGACACCAATCCCGACAACGTCGCGGCATTGGTGGCAGAGGGTGCCGTCGGCGCTGACTCGCTGGCCGACCTCAAAGCCAAGATGGACGGCCCGCGGCACGTGTGGATCATGGTTCCAGCTGGTCACATCACCGATTCGGTCGTGACCGAGTTGGCCGAGGTGCTCGAGCCCGACGATGTGATCATCGATGGCGGCAACTCGTACTACCGCGACGACATCCGGCACGCCGAATCGGTCAAGGCCCAGGGGCTGCACTTCGTCGACTGCGGCACCTCCGGTGGCGTGTGGGGCCTGGAACGCGGCTACTGCCTGATGATCGGCGGCGACGACGTGGCAGTCGATCGGCTCGACCCCATCTGGGCCTCCTTGGCTCCCGGCCCCGGCGACATCGAGCGCACCCCGGGCCGCGACGGTGACTTCACCCCCGCCGAGCAGGGTTGGCTGCACTGCGGTGCCAGCGGCGCCGGGCACTTCGTCAAGATGGTCCACAACGGCATCGAGTACGGCATCATGGCCGCCTACGCCGAGGGCCTGAACATCCTGCACAACGCCGACGCCGGCGCCCGTCCGGTGTCCGCAAGCGCCGAGACCGCCCCCCTGAGCGACCCGCAGTTCTACCAGTACACGCTCAACCTGCCCGACATCGCCGAACTCTGGCGGCGCGGTTCTGTGGTGGGCTCGTGGCTGCTGGACCTCACTGCCATCGCACTGCACAAGGACCCGCAACTCGAAGGTTTCGGGGGCCGGGTGTCAGACTCCGGCGAGGGCCGTTGGACGTCCATCGCGGCGATCGAGGAGGGCATCCCCGCGCCGGTACTCACCAGTGCCCTGTACTCCCGATTCGCCTCCCAGGGCAACGCACTGTTCGCCGACAAGATCCAGTCGGCCCAGCGCAAGGAGTTCGGCGGTCACGACGAGTTGAAGAAGGACTAGCCACGGCCGCCACCGCTGCAACGCCCGTCGCACGGACCACCCGCCCGGCCCCGCCGTCCGGCTTTGGCCGGCTGGCGATCGGCGCCATAGGTGTCGTGTTCGGCGACATCGGCACGTCTGTGCTCTACACGTTCGAGGAGATCTTCTCCGGCCCGCATCGGATCGAGGTGCAAACCGATCGCGCGGTCGGTGCCGTGTCGATGATCTTCTGGACGCTGACGCTTATCGTCTCGGTGAAGTACGTGCTGGTCGTCATGCGTGCGTCGAACCAGGGCGAGGGCGGCATCATGGCGCTCACGGCCCTCATCAGCCGGCTCAAGCTCGGGCCGCGGGCGCTGGCGGTGCTCGCCGGCCTTGGAGTGTTCGGCGCCGCACTGTTCTACGGCGACGGCATGATCACCCCGGCGGTCTCGGTGCTCAGTGCGGTCGAGGGCATCGAGATCGCCGCCCCGGGCCTGGACCACTACGTGGAAGTCATCGCGATCGTCGTGCTCGGTCTGCTGTTCGCAGCGCAGAAGTTCGGCACGCACCGGGTCGGGGCGGCGTTCGGCCCGGTGATGCTGCTGTGGCTGGTGGCGATCGGCCTGCTGGGCCTGGCAAGCATCGTGCAGACCCCCGAGGTGCTCAAGGCCATCTCGCCCACCTACGCGATCGGCCTCGCGGTATCCGAGCCGCTCGTGGCGTTTCTCTCGCTCGGCTCGGTGGTGCTCTGCGTCACCGGCGCGGAAGCCCTCTACGCCGATATGGGCCATTTCGGTGCCCGTCCGATCCGCGTGTCCTGGTTCGCCGTGGTGTCGATCGCGCTTTACCTGAACTACTTCGGCCAGGGCGCGCTGGTGATGCGCAACCCCAAGGCCGCCGAGGACCCCTTCTACCTCCTCGTCCCCGAACCACTGCTCTGGCCAATGATCATCCTGGCCACCTTAGCGACCGTGATCGCCTCACAGGCCGTGATCACCGGGGCCTTCTCGATGACCGAGGAGGCCATGCGCCTGCACTACCTGCCGCGGTTGACGATCAAGCACACCTCCGCCGAGCAGCGCGGACAGATCTACGTCCCCTTCGTCAACTGGGCGCTGTGCCTTGCCGTGCTCGCCCTGATCATCGGATTCCGTGACTCGTCGAATCTGGCCTCCGCCTACGGCATCGCTGTCACCGGCACGTTCGTCATCACGACGGTGCTCATCACCGTTGTGGCACGCAAGCAGTGGCACGCGCCGTTGTGGCTCGTCATCCCGGGCGCGGCCCTGTTCGGCTTCATCGACGTGTCGTTCTTCGCGGCCAACCTGACCAAGTTCTTCCACGGCGGTTGGTTCCCGCTGCTGATCGCGGCAGTGCTGTTCGTCGTGTTCATGTCATGGTCGACGGGCCTGCGGCTGCTGCGAGGCCGCATTACCGAACTGACGATGGACGGTGCGGAAGTCCGCGACTACGTTGCCGCGCTCACCGACCCCCCTGACCCGGGAACCGCCGTGTTCATCACCGGTGGCACCTCGGTACCGCTGGCGCTGTCCGAATACCTGCACAAGGGTGGCCATCTGCGCACCCACACGGTGCAACTCTCGCTGCTGGTGCAACCCGTGCCGACGGTGCCGGAATCGCAGCGGACAACCTTCGTGGACGTGGCCGCGCCCTACGTGGAGCGGATGGAGGTCCGTTACGGGTTCATGGAGTCCCCCAACGGTGCGGCGATCATCAAGGCCTTGGCGGATCATGGGGTGGCCACCGAACGGGGATCGACCATCCTGGTGTTCCATTCGGTGAGGGCCTTCCCCACCGGCTCAGCCGGCATGGCGATCTGGCGCAAACACCTCTTCGTGTTCCTCCTGCGCAACAGTTCGACGCCCGGGGTGCTCGCCACCGCACCATCGGACCTCGTGATGGAGTGGACCACGCTGCTGCGGGTGTAACGGCTCGGACGGCCCGGACACCGGCTACAGCGCCACTCCCAGCAATGCGTCGGACAGTCGACTGACCAACCCGGGTGCCGCAGGATCATCGCCGCCGCGAACGCGCTGTTCCTCGGCCCAACGGTCGATCACCCGCAACGCCCCGGGGGCGTCGAGGTCGTCCGCCATCCGTGCCCGCACCTCGTCGAGGACCGCCCCCGCCGGCGGCCCCGTGGGCCAGGCCACCGCGGCTCGCCACGCGTCCAGCCGCTGCTGCCCGGCGGCGAGTTCGTCGTCGTGCCACTCCCAGTCCTCGCGGTAGTGGTGCGCAAGTAGCGCCAGGCGCACCGCCATCGCGTCGTGCTCGGCCCGAAGGTCGGAGACGAACACCAGGTTGCCTTGTGACTTGCTCATCTTCTCGCCCTGGTAACCCACCATGCCGGCGTGGCAATAGAGCCGCGCGTAGGGCCACAGACGGGTCATCACCTGGCCTTGCGACGCGCCGATCTCGTGATGCGGAAACACCAGGTCGCGCCCCCCGCCCTGCACGTCGAAGGTCATGCCGAGGTCGTCGATGGCAATCGCCACACACTCGATGTGCCACCCGGGCCGACCGGGGCCGAACGGGCTCGGCCAACTCGGCTCGCCGGGCCGCGCCGCACGCCAGAGCACCGCATCGAGCGCGTTGCGCTTGCCCGGCCGATCCGGGTCGCCGCCCCGCTGGGCCGACAGTTCGAGCATGGTCTCCAGGTCGAGGTTGGCCACCGCACCGAACTGCGGGTCGCTGGCGACGTCGAAGTAGAGGTCACCGTCGAGCTCGTACACCGCCCCCGCCTCGCGCAGCACGTCGATGGCCCGCACCACGTGCGGGATCGATTCGACCACGCCCACCCACTCGTCCGGGGCCCGCAGCCGCAATTCGGTCATGTCGTCGACGAACCGGGCGATCTCCCGGGAGGCGAGGTCCTGCCAGTCCTCACCGTTGGCCGCGGCACGTTCAAGCAGGGGATCATCGACGTCGGTGATGTTCTGCACGTAGCTGACCTCGTGGCCCGCGTCGAGCCACACCCGCTGCACCAAGTCGAAGGCGGTGTACGTCGCCGCATGCCCGAGGTGGGTCGAGTCATAGGGCGTAATGCCACACACGTACAGCTTGGCCGTGGCCCCAGGCGCGGTGGGTCGCACCTCACCGGCAGCGGTGTCGAAAAGTCGGAGGGAACCGCCGGTGCCGGGTAAATTCGGAATCGAGGGCGAAGGCCAGGTGCGCATTTGAGCCAGGGTAGTCGCTACCACAGCGGCCAGGGCACCACGGGCCAGCCGGGTCGCGGGCTCGGGAACACCGGCGACCGCCGTAGGTCGCCCACCCGCTCGGCCAGCGCGGCCAGGGCCGGTGCCCCCACGCCTGGAAGGTCCAGCCCGCCGCCGGACAGGGCGCTCGCGCAGTCCTCCAGCGCCCCCTGCTGACGCTCGCTCAGCGGCCGACCGGCGAATCCCCACAACACGGTTCGCACCTTCCATTGCGGGTGGAAGGCGACGCCATGGTCGATGGCCATCACCTCGTCACCATCACCGAGCAGGTGCCCGGCCTTGCGGTCGGCGTTGTTGATCAGCACGTCGAAGAGCGCGATGTCGGCCAAACGTTCGTGATCACGGTGCGCCACCACCACCTCACGGTCATGCTCGTCGGTGCCGGCAAGTACCGGAAGCCAGCCGGGGCCCACCTGATCAGGTGCCAGCACCGCGACGTCCTCGCTCACGTCAGACGGCACCCACGCCTGCACCACCCCAGGCCCGGCAGGGGCGTCCTCGCGCCACACCGTGGGCGGAACCAGCGCCCAGCCGAGCAGCTGGCTCACGGCGTAGGCGGCGACTTCATGACGTGCCAGCACCGAACCCGGAAAGTCCCACAGGGGCCGCTCGCCTGCGGCGGGCTTGTAGACACACACGCCAACCTCGCCAGGCCTCCCGGGCACGTCGTAGTGCCCCTGGTAAACCACGTTGCTGGCGCTGCGTACCTGCCCGACGATGCGCAGGTCGGCCGTGGCAAGTGCCTCGGTAATCGCGCCGGAGTCGGCGGGCGTCAGCGACGGTATCCGTTCGCTCGTGGGCAGATGTGTCCGCCCGGGTCCAAGGGCAGGTGACAGAACGGGCACGGCGGCCGTCCGGAGGCAACCAATGCCGAGGACCGCTGGGCGAACGCTCGGACCTCGGCCGCATCGAGCCACACCCGCAGGCAATCGGGCCCCTCAGCCTCGTCATCTCCGATATCGGGCACGTCGACGTCGTCGGCGATCGCATGAATCTCGATCACAACCCGACGCGAGGTTGTGTCCCACCCGATCCCGAAAGCTCCCACCCGGAAGGCCTCCAACACGGGAGTCTCCAAGGGTTCGAGGTCCTCCGGGGCAGGCTCGGCGTCGGCGACCTCCGGGTCGGTGCGACCGACCTCGTCGAGCATCTCGATCAACTTGGTCGCCAGCAGCGACACCTGCTCCTTCTCGAGCAGCACCGTGACGACGTCCGCCCCCTGCCGCGACTGCAAGTAGAACGTGCGGTCGCCGGGCATGCCGATGGTGCCGGAGACGAAGCGGTCCGGCGTTCCGTGATCGGTGATGTTTCTGGGCACGATGAGACTCTACCCACCCTTGCCGCCGCCGGGTACGGCCTCATCGGTGGCTGTGACGGTGAGGTCCTCGAATCCACCGCCGCAGTCGTTGATCCGCTCGATGAAGGGCCGTCCGTGCACATATCTGACGATCGAGACCGACGCCGGGTTGACCCCGATCCGCTGAAAGCCGTCGAGGTGCAGCCCAAGGGCGTCGGCCAGGATCGCCTTGATCACGTCACCGTGCGAGACGAACAGGACATTGGCGTCCTCCCCCGCCTCCAGGCAGCGACGCCGCACCGCAGCAACCGAACGGGCCGACATGGCTGCCATCGACTCGCCACCGGGAAACGTCACTGCGGCAGGATGATGCTGCACCACCGGCCACAACGGGTCCTTGGCCAGTTCCGCCAACTCCCGCCCGGTCCAGTCGCCGTACTCCACTTCGACCAGATCGGGATCGTCGATGACCGGCACCGGGCGGTCGCCCAGGATCGCCTCGAGGGTGTGGCGGGTGCGCAGCAACGGGCTCGTGACGGCCTCGGCCAGGGGAACCTCGGCGAGTCGTCGGCCAAGGGCGAGGGCCTGCTCGCGGCCGTGATCGTTCAAGTCGACTTCGGTGCGCCCGGCCAGAATCCCGGTTGCGTTGGCGGTGGTCTGCCCGTGTCGCACCAGAATCGCCCGTGTCATGGGCCAACCCTATGCGCCAACGCGCAAGTGCGGTGTTTACTACCATCGTGATCAGAGGGCTGGGTGTGTACCGCGACGGCGCCCGGCTCGACGACGCCGTCTACGTCCGCGGCGAACTGCCCGGCACGCCGGGCCTGGCTGAGCACCTGCAGGAGCTTGCGCGGATTGCCACCCGGGAGGGTCAGACTTTCGCGTGGGTGGGGCTCTCGCACCCCACGAAGGTCGAGTTGGACCTGGTCGGCAAGGTGTTCGGCCTCGATCCGCTCTACCTCGACGATGCCATGAACGCCCATCAGCCCACCAAACTCGATCCGCGTGACGAGTACGACTTCCTGGTGATGAAGATCCTCACCTACGTCGAGAGCACCTCCGATGTCGAGACCGGGCAGTTGTCGGTGTTCATCGGCGACTCCTACATCATCACCGTGCGGCTGGGCCCGCTCGGTGACCTCGATGATGTCCGCCGCGACCTCGAAGGCCGCCCTGAGGTGCTGAGATTCGGGCCGCCGGCAGTGTTGCACGCGATCATGGACCACATCGTCGACGGCTACCTCGCGGTCGCGGACGAGATCAACACCGACATCCAGATCCTCGAGGAGGACATCTTCTCGCCCAGGCCCTCCAACCCGGAGGCGGTGTATCGACTCAAGCGGGAGAACCTTGAGTTGCGCCGGGCCGCCGTACCCCTGACGCAGGTCGCTGAGGACCTGGCCAAGATGGGGCCGAGCGCCTTGGCCAATGTGCTCGGACCACTGTTCAGCGACGTCAGCGACCACCTCATGCGGGTGCGTGAGAACACCGAGACCAACGACAACCTGCTCATGGCCCTGCTGATGGCCGCCACCGCACGGCAGGACCTGCAGCAGAACGCGGACATGCGCCGAATCTCGGCCTGGGTCGCTATCGCCGCAGTGCCCACGATGATCGCCGGTGTCTACGGCATGAACTTCGAGCACATGCCCGAACTCTCCTCGCAGTTCGGCTACCCCATGGTGCTGCTGCTGATGGCCACCATCTGCTTCTCGATGTATCGGGCCTTCAAACGCAGCGGGTGGTTGTGAGGGACCGACTCAGGCGGTCAACACGCCCGTGCCGAGCAGCACCAGCACCAGGCTGCCGACCACGATGCGGTAGATCACGAAAGGCATGTACGAGTTGGTCGCTACGTACTTGATCAGCCAGGCGATCACCAAGTAGCCGATGACGAAGGCGATGGCGGTGGCGACGATCGTCTGTCCCCAGGGCACGTTGGCCTCCTCGCCAATTTTGGTGGCCTGGTACAGGCCCGAGGCCATCACGGCCGGAATCGCCAGCAGGAAGGCGTAGCGGGTGGCGGCCTCCCGGGTGAACCCCATGAAATGGCCCACGCTGTTGGTCGCGCCGGTGCGCGACACCCCGGGGATGAGCGCGAGCGCCTGACCGAGTCCGAACAGCAGGCCACTGCGAATCGAGAGCGTCTCGAGTTCACGCGTCTTGCGGCCCACCCGGTCGGCGATGCCCAGGATGATGCCGAAGACGATCAGCACCGTCGCGACCAGCCAGAGGTTGCGGGCGGCGGTCTCGATCTGGTCGGAGAAGGCGAAGCCGATGACCGCGATCGGAATGGTGCCGACGATCACGTACCAGCCCATGCGGGCATCGATCTGGCCGCGCAGTTTGGGCGTGTAGAGGGACCGGAACCACGTGCTGAGGATCCGCGCGATGTCGTGCCGGAAGTAGATAATGACCGCTGATTCGGTACCGATCTGCGAAACGGCGGTAAAGGCGGCGCCGGGGTCGTCCCAACCGAAGATCTGCGACAGGATCAGCAGGTGGGCGCTGGAGGAGATCGGCAGGAACTCGGTCAGCCCTTGGATGACCCCCAGGACGATCGCTTCGAACCAGCTCACCCCAGGCCTGCCTCGTCGAGCACCTCGGCCATGGTTCGCAGCGTGGCGACCCGCTCGGCCAGGGTAGGTGCGTAGGTGCCGACCGTCAACGTGGTCACGCCGGCTTCGGCGTAGGCGTGCAGCCGCTCGCGGATGCGCTCGCGCGGGCCGATCAACGAGGTGCGATCGATGAACTCGAACGGCACCGCGGCCATAGCCCCGGCCACGTCCTTCGCGAGGTACTTGTCCTGGACCTCCGC
>JAUPKO010000308.1 GCA_030837395.1 Actinomycetota bacterium
ACGGTCGCGGTGACCAGCCCGTCGGCGTCAGGGTCGGCGCATCCGTTCTCGTCCAGGATGCTCGCGGTCAGCGTGGCATCCAGGAAGCCGTCCCGGAGCGAATCTGCACCCAAGGCCAGGGTGACCGGACCGCCGGTGCGCGAGTCGACCTCAGCCGTGCTGTTGCCAACGCGAAGCACATATCGGCCACCGGCGGTCGCTGCGCCGGTACCCCCGGTGATCTCGGTCGCCAGCGACACGGGGACGAGGCCTGGCAGGACCGGCACGGCAGTGGACGACGTGCCCGTTGCGCCGGTGACCACCAGGTTCAAGTCCACCGTCTCGGTCAGCACAGCATCCTCGGCGGCGGCCGGAGCGACACCCACCACAGTGAGCAGCACCACCGAGAGGAGGAGGTGGACAATGTGCCTTGTTGAGACGATCTTGGTGCCCACAGATGTGCGCCTCACCGATACGGCCCCTTCCCTGGGAACACCGAGATTCGACAGTCGTATGGCTGTGAATCTACCACGCTGGTGTCGCACTGAAGCGCTCCCTCGGGGTCTCAGGGCCAACGGTTACGATGGGTGTCCGACGTTGCGCTCTAGGGCATTCCCAATAGCGAGGTGGGCACCTTGACCGGCCAGGCAGCAGCCGACACCCCCGAGGTCCCAGCGATCGAAACAGCGGCCCCGACTCGCGGATACCTGCGCCGCAACGGTGGCCCGCTGCTGCTCTTGACGTTCGACATCCTCACCCTGGCCGTGATGGCCTTGGTGACGTCGCAGTGGCGGTTGTCCACTCTAGTGTTCGCCGTGATCTTCGTTGCCGGCCTGGCCCAGGGCGGCCTCTACCGGAGCCGGTTCACGCTCTCCATCCTCAACGACCTACCGGCCATCTCCGGACGCTTCCTGATGGCAGCCGGACTGACCCTGCTGGCGCTAGACCTACTGGGGAAGTACGACGTGGGCGGCGTCCCGCTGCTGGCTTGGGGCGTCACCTTCGTCGTGATCATTGCGGTGCGCACGCTGTCGTATGCGTTCATTCGATACATGCGGAGTCGGCGATTCCTGGGCAAGCGGATGCTGATCGTGGGGTGCGGTCTGGTGGGAACGTCGATCGCCTTCGCCCTGCGGCGCGAACGGGCGTGCGGATTGGAACCGATCGGCTTCATCGACTCACCGCCGGAGGGCATGGACTACGACCTGCCGCTGCCGCTGTTGGGTCCCACCGAGGAACTGCCCGAGCTCATCCGCAAGCACGATGCCGAGTACGTGCTCATCGCCTACACGCACCAGCCCGGCAGCGACCTGGTGGGGATCATTCGGGAGTGCGACCGATTGCCGACCAGCATCGCCGTTGTGCCGCGGCTGTTCGAGTTGACACCGGTCAAGGGCAACACCGACGCAATCTCCGACATCCCTCTGGTCTTGCTGCGCCGGCCCGCCTTCCGTTCCCCGTTGTGGCCGCTCAAGCGGGTGACCGACATCCTCATCTCCGGTCTTGCGCTGGTGGTGTTGTCGCCGCTCCTGCTGATGCTGGCGATCGTGGACCGGATCGTGGACGGGCCGCAAGTGATCTTTCGGCAGGAGCGGATCGGGATCGACGGACGCACCTTCGAGTTGTACAAGTTCCGTAGCTTGCGCCCAGTGGATGAGACTGAGTCGCAAACCAACTGGAACATCAAGCACGACGATCGCGTGAGCTGGTTCGGGAAACTGCTGCGCAAGAGTTCCTTGGACGAACTTCCCCAACTGTTCAACATCTTGCGCGGCGACATGTCGATCGTCGGGCCACGGCCGGAGCGGCCGCACTTCGTGGAGCAGTTCGAGAAACTCTACCCCTACTACGGCAGCCGTAGCCGGGTACCGTGCGGACTCACCGGTTGGGCGCAGATCCACGGGTTGCGCGGCGACACATCCATCGCCGGTCGTGCCCGGTACGACAACTTCTACATCGAAAACTGGTCGCTCTGGTTGGACTTCAAGATCGTTCTGCGGACGGTGTCGAGCCTGACACGGGGTTCCGGCTGAACCCATCAGCCACGAGCGCCGCCACGAAGCCAAGGACCGCCGCGACGAAGATGATGGCGCCCAGCAGCAGCTTCTTCGAGATCCCCACCGGTCCCCAGGCCGTAGGGGAGGACACGGTAACGGCCCGAAGGGTGGGGTCGGTCTCGTTGGATTTCATGACGGTCGTGTAGATCGATTCCGCTGCGCTGACCGCTTGGTCGTTGCTGGGCAGTCTGACCTGCAGGATCAGATTGAGCGTGGAGGGCTGGATCGTGGCACTCAATCCGCTTGCGACTTCGCCGGTGGTCGCGCCACTGGCTTCGGCCGCGGTTTCCACGGAGACGTCGGATGCCACCACCTCCGGGTAACGCTCGGCGAGCAGCGATGCCAGGTCCCCGCCGGTCGTCGCCGAGGCGCGCGGCTCAAAGGCCACCACCGCGCCCGCGGCATAACTCGACGGGATATTCAGCACGTACCAGCCGCCCGCGCCCACGATGAGCAGGAAGACCGCGACTGCCAGAACCCAGTACCGCCGGACGGCGAGGAGCGAGGGGCGCAGTCCACTCGAATCGTCCTCGGCCGGTACATAGCGATAGGAGTCCTGGGCGGCCACGGAGCCCATGCTAACCGTGACGACTGCGAAACCGTCGCTCCCGGGCACCGAAGGGCTAGGGTCGTTCTGTGACGACAGATCGATCCGTGCTGGTTGTCTCCGAACCCACGATCGCCGGCGTCGCCCAGTGTCTGGCTGATTGGACGGCTGGCCTCATGGCGACGGGGTGGCGGGTAAACCTGGCCTGCCCGAGCCGTGGATGGCTCGCCGAGACATGCCGGGTTGCGGGTGTCACGGTGCTGCCGTGGGAGGCCACGGGGCAGGCTCATCGGGGCCTGCCGGGTGAGTTCGCGCAGTTCCGAGCGGCACTTGCCGAATCGAAGCCTGACGTTGTGTTCCTCAATGGAGCCAAA
>JAUPKO010000309.1 GCA_030837395.1 Actinomycetota bacterium
CCGGGGCGGCCAGCAGCTCCTGCTTCTCCTCCGGAGTGATGACCATGGCCGCAGTCACGATGTAGGACAGCAGTCGCGGATTGAGATCGGTGGGGTCCACCTGCAGACCAACCGCGTCGCGATAAGCCTCAAAGGCGTGCCGCACGGGGCGGGCAGCATCCTCGGCGCCATCGCCGTCGGGTTCGGCGAGGAACTCCACTCGGGCCCGCAGGTAGGCACGGGAATCATCGAGGTCCAGCAGTTGGAACCTGCGCCCGCCCACCGCCTGCACGTTGAACGTGCCATCGGGATTGGCCGACAGATCGGTGACGTCGGCCAGCGTCCCTACCTCGAATAGGGACGACGCGCCGCCCTCGCCGACCTCCCGGCCGGCACGGATGCCCACCACACCGAAGTAGCGCTGATCGGCCGGCGCCGCATCGAGGTCGCGCGCGAGCTGCCGGTAACGCTGCTCGAACAGGTATAGCGGCATCATCAGCCCCGGCACCAACTGGGAGCCGAGCGGAAACAGTGGGATCACCGTGGAGGTGGCCATGCCCCCACGGTATTGCCCCGACGCGGCACGCGCGCGCCCGGCGGTGCGCCCATGCCGACGCGCCCGGCACGATCAGCCAGCGGGCGGATCGTGGACCTCGGCCGATTCGGCCCATCGATCGGCACCGGGCGAGCCTTCGGCCTCATGGGTGGCGAACTCCCCACCGCCTCGCCTCGGGCCTGGGTTTGCGCTAGGACAGTGCCATGCGGATCCTGGTCACCGGCGGCGCCGGCTACATCGGAAGTGTCGTCACTGCCCACCTGGTGGAAGCCGGCCACGAGGTGGTGGTTCTGGACAACCTCGTCACCGGGCACCGGGACGCGGTTGCCCCGGAGGCCACCTTCGTCGAGGGCGATATCGCGGACGCGTCAGTGACCGGCCCTGTGTTGGCGGACGGAATCGAAGCGGTGATGCACTTCGCGGCCTACTCGCTGGTGGGAGAGTCCGCCGAGCACCCCGAGAAGTACTACCGCAACAACGTTGTGGGCACATTCGGCCTGCTGGAGGCCATGCGTGAAGCCGGTACGCCCTCGCTGGTGTTCTCCTCCAGCGCGGCCACCTACGGCGAACCCGAGGTGGTGCCCATCACCGAGGACGCCCCGACCCGGCCGACCAACGCCTACGGCGCCACCAAACTCGCGATGGACCACATGATCGGCTTCTACTGCGCCGCCCACGGCCTGGGGGCGGTGAGCCTGCGCTACTTCAACGTGGCGGGGGCCTTCGGCACCCGCGGTGAGCGGCATGCCGTTGAGACCCACCTCATACCGCTCGTGCTGCAGGTGCCGCTGGGCCAACGCGAGGCGATCTCCGTGTTCGGCACCGACTACCCGACTCCGGACGGCACGGCGATCCGCGACTACATCCACGTCAACGACCTCAGTCGCGCCCACCTGTTGGCGGTAGCGGCGTGCACCCCCGGCGAGCACCGCATCTACAACCTGGGCTGTGGCGACGGCTTCAGCGTGCGAGAGGTCCTGGAGGTGTGTCGTGAGGTGACCGGCGAGCCGATTCCAGCGGTCGAGGTGGGTCGTCGGGCGGGTGACCCTGCGCGGCTGGTGGCGTCCAGCGAGCGGATCCAGGCCGAGCTCGGTTGGCTTCCGGAGTTCGGGTTGCCGGACATGGTGCGTGATGCCTGGGCCTTCGCGCAGTACCGGGCGAACGACTTCCCCGACGAGGTCTGAGCTCGCGGTTGGAGACCTCGCCTGGCGGCAGGGCGGATTCGCACCGCTGGCGGTGCCTGTGTGTGGGGGCACGGATTATTAGGGGATGTAGTAGCCGTTGATGTCTATCAGGACGTTGGTGGGGGTGCCGGCGCTGTTGTAGATGTTGACGTGGCGGGTGGGGCTGATGCCGACGGTGGTGCCGTTGGCGCGTGTGTAGCCGGGGGCGGGCCAGTTGAGGGTGGAGGCGCCGGGTTTGGTTTGGTCGGCTGGCCAGACGCGCAGGTGGCCCATGGTGCCGGCGGCGACGACGGTGACGTTGTAGTCGATGGCGGTGGCGCCGACGGGGACGACCTCGGTCTGGGGTGTGGCTTGGGTGTGCCAGATGTCGACGGTGCGTTGGCTGTCGGGGTCGATTGGTCCGGGGCCGTTGTCGTTGGGGCGGGTGGACATGGTGCGGACCGGGTCGATGGCGTGGAAGAAGGCCCCCGTTGCGGAGTAGTAGCCGACGACGTCGATGATGAAGGAGACTGGGGCGGTGGAGCCGTTGTAGACGTTGATCTTGCGGTCGGGGCTGACCTGCACGGCGGTGCCGTTGGCGACGCGGTCGCCGGTGATGAAGTTGATCGTGGACGTTGCGGGTCGGGCCTGGCCGGCGGGGTAGACGCGTAGGTGGCCGGGGGCGGTGGGGGCGACGACGGTGATGTTGTAGGCGACGGCGGAGGCCCCGGTGGGAAGCACAGCGGACAGGTCCACGGTGGTGGTCTGGTCGACGCCGGTGGGCGCGGCCCCGCCGGGAGTGGAGGAGTAGACCCGGGTGGGGGTGGTGGGGGTGAATCGGCCGCCCGCGACCTGGCCGGGTGTGGCCGAAGCTGCGGGGACGAAGTAGCCGACAATGTCGACGATGGCGTCGGCGGGACCGGTGGCACCGTTGTAGAGCTTGATGGTGCGGGTGGGGGAGATCTTGGTGGTGAGGCCGTTGGCGATGGTCTGTCGGGCCATGAAGTTGACTGCGGAGGCGCTGGTGAGGGTGGGGGCATCGCCGGGTTCGACGCGGAGGTGGCCGTAGGCGGCCGGGTTGGGCACGGTCAGGTTGTAGGCGACCGCGACCGA
>JAUPKO010000030.1 GCA_030837395.1 Actinomycetota bacterium
ATCACCCACGGTCTAGACACGAACGAACTTCGTCAGTTGGTCGAAGGCCCATTCTCGGTACCAGCGGTCAGTGTGGAAGTCGCCGCCTGCGCGCACAACGATCCAGCTCGCGTCGACTTAGGCGAGCGGTGGGGAAGCCAAGTCCGGAAATCGAGACACGACGTCAGCGGCGGGGGCGGCCATTCGTTAGCCGCACACCGTGAGCCACCAGAGTCCGCCAAAGTCGAGGTACCCAGACTGCCTGGGGACGATCCTGCCGCCGGCATCATCATTGACCAGCACCATCAACTGGTTACGGTGGCTACACGCATCGCAAGGCTCCCAGCAGCCGGCAGAATGATTGCCCCGCAGCACTCGGGTGCCACCGACGGTATCCACGACGAAGAGGACCCAACCGCGCCGGACTTCGAGGACGATGCGGCGGACGGCACCCCCGAGATAGCGATCGATACGGACGGAGAGGGTGACGAGGGTGCGGACACTGGTGCAGCGACTGGCGAAGCCGGGCGCGTATGGGGAGCCAGCTTCGCGCTAACTGGTCCCGCAGATCTGCGAATCGCGATCGCCGGGAACAGTCCATGTCCAGTCAGCTTGATTGGTGTTGGACACAGCACCACCGCGCGGGGTTTCCGGTTTCGTCGACGCCGAGGTGAAGGCGTTATTGCGGTCGCGCACGGTGAGGGGAGGTCAGTCGTCCAACTGCACCTAGCCGACGCAAGTGCTGGGGAACAGGAGGCCCACCAACTGGAAGTGGAGCTACACTGGCGCGCCCGTCCAATGACCGATGGCTCCTTGCTGGTTCACGTCGGAGCCATGATTTCGCGGCCCTGCTCTCTGCCCGATCATTGGCCTGACCTGTATGCCGCCGACGTCAGCATCCGCCCCGAGGGAGCGTCCTTCCTTCCGCTGCCCAGCCGCAGCTCCAAGCCCATGCACCTCCATGTACCGAGGATGGCTGCAGGCCACGGTTGCGCCGTGACCTGGCACATGACGGAGGGCTCCCCTTCCGCCGAGGAGTTGCGGCTCACGGGATGGCCAACGTGGGAGGAACCTCGCACCAAACACCGAGCCGGTATTCAGGCTCTGCCAAGCCTCGCGGATCTTCAATCGCTTGTCAGCGACTATCGCCTCCACATTCAGGCAAGCCAATGGGATTCGCTGCCACCGGACCTTGCGCAGACCAACCGAACAGCGTGCGAGGAGGTCTTGACCTCGGCCGAAGACGCCATCGACTGGCTCCGACAGAATCCAGCGATCATGGAGATCCTCCGGGACGCTTGCCTAGTGGTCATGGGCCGTCCGCATCTCCAAGGGGAGTCATGGTCGTTGCGGACAGACGGAGGGCGAACATGGCGGCCCTTCCAATTGCTCTTCTTCCTCACAGCAGCCCGCTCGGCAGTTTCGCGGGCAGATCCCGCACGAAATCGGGTGGACGTCATCGCGTTCCCCACCGGCGGTGGCAAGACCGAGGCCTACCTACTTCTGTCCGCTTTCGTGATCCTCTACCTACGCCGGTTCGGCGACCAGAGTGCGCGGGATAAGCCCCCGACCAGGGTCCTCATGCGCTACCCACTTCGGCTTCTGGCTGCTCAACAACTGCAGCGCGCGGCCGCGATGACTGGGAAGCTGTCGATTCTTGTCGGCCAACGGAAACGTTCCGATCCGTCGGGGGAGGGCCCTTACGGCAGCAAACCGTGCTATTCGGCGCTATGGGCCGGAACAAGTTTGTCTCCGAACACCCAGAGCGCGGCCGGTCGCCTCATCAAACAGGCAGAGAATCAACAAGGCGGGGCGCGATTGCCCCTACAAACATGCCCGCTGTGCGGATCCGTTGTCGAGGCCGCGACATCGAAAAGCGGCTTCGTCCTTATGTGCACCGGCAAAGATCGCCACGGCAACTCCGTGGACTGTTACTGGTCCACGCGATCACGCATCGGCGTTAGGTGGGTCGACGACGAGGTCTACGGACGGTCGTCGGAGTTCCTGGTAGCCACCCTGGACAAACTGGCCATCGCGCCGTGGCGCGCAAGGGAGGTCGCAGGCCTACTTACGCAGAAGGTCCAGTTGGTGATTCAGGATGAACTGCACATGCTCGATGATGAGTTGGGATCGTTGGAAGGCGCCTTCCAACCGTACCTGTCAGACCTCGTCGGGTCGGTCAAGATCGTCGCCGCCTCCGCCACGACAGCCAACACCACCCAGCAGGTTGCGCTGCTGTACAACCGCGACCGGTTGGCGCTGGTGCCCCCTCCCGAAATCCGGGATCAGGAGTGGTTCGTGGCACGGCCCGATGATGCCCAAGTTCGTACCAAGGTCACTGGCATCCTGCCCGCGTTAGCGTTCGCCGAGGCGCGTTTGCAGGTTCTCACCGCCCAGGCCGCCGCCGCTAGCCTGCTTCAACGGCTGCTTAGCGATGCACGGACGCCGCCTCGTACCGGAACCGAGCAGGACGTCTTGAGGCATGCTCTTCAGCAGGCTGACTCACTGTGGACGAACCTCGTCTACTTCGGATCACGGCCGATGTTGCGTGACACGTCACTGCAACTGCATCGCGATGTTACCCAGCACATCAATCAGGTGCGCTACACGTTCAACTACCCAGGCTCAGGGCTGGCACAGATCTGGAGACCTGAACACACGTTGGAGGCATCGTCAGAGTCGCCCAGTGGCGTTGCGGATATCATCGACCGTCTAGAGCAACCGCTGGAGATGGCGACAGGGGATATCCCCTCGGCGGCCAGGGTGTGCCTGGCAACGTCAATGATTCAGGTGGGGGTCGACGTCGATCGCCTGGGCCTCATGACTTTCATGGGCCACCCGATGGAGACCAACTCCTACATCCAGGCCGGAGGCCGGATAGGCAGACAGCCGGACCGGCCTGGCCTCACGTACGTCCTCTATCGCGACTTCAACGTCAGGGACCGCTCCATCTACGAGGACTTCACGGCCTATCACCAGCGGCGGAATTCCTATGTAGAACCTGCGCTGTTGGCACCCTTCGCGCCTGGAGCGCTGCGAAGGGTAGTCCCCAGCCTGACCGTGCTGCGATACCTGAAGTTTGGGCGTACCCGCGCAGATGTGCCCCCCGACTTGGGCCTCCTCGAAGCCGATTTGGCGGAAGTCTGCGCAGATATCCGGGCGCGCGCGCCTCGGGACGTCGACGTCACATGGCTGGATGACTTCGCCGTTGATTTGAAGGCGGCCGCATTCGCCTACGCCAGTCAGTCCGCTGGCCAATCCCCCCGACTGGTCAACGCCGGGGACCTCACACCCGGAAAGACTCCCACGGCACTGCTCGCGCCGCTTGAGAGCAGCTACCACGCCGACGAGCTTCTCCACTGGTACGCGCCCACGTCCCTGCGGACCGTGTCGGGTGAAGTCTTCGCCGCCATCACCCGCATCGGTATGGCGTCCACGCCTTCAGCAAACGCGAGCGATGCCGCAGTGTCGAGCACTGCATTGACTCCCTCGCTCCGATCCGATGACGACGACGAGGAGGCCTAACGTGGGGCAGTCATGGGTTTTTGTCGGAGACGTCCGCCGCTACACCAAGCTGCAGTCGCTCTATCTGGCCGGACCTGGCTCAGTGCGTTCCGTGGGGATCAACCAGGTCTTTGGAATGGCCGAGCCCGCCCCCTGCCAATGCAGTTCAGACGTCAACGACGGACGATGGCATCGGCTACCCAACGACACGTTGGCGCGAAGGCTGGGCGTCCGCGACCTAGTAGAGCCGACCCCCGTCGACTGGCCGGACGACCTCCGATCAATGCCAGCAGATGCGCTGCAGGCCGTTCGCAGATTCCCACTCACCGAGTACTGCCTTGGCTGTGGCCTGCTCTACAACTGGGACGAGGTCCTCAACTCCAAGAACGGGCTGCGCTACTCCGCCGGAGGGAAGTGCCCCCACAAGGCGTCCGGCGGGCATCCCAAGCGAGGGACAACTCAGCAGGTGGAATGGCTGTGGGCCTGCGAACGGGGCCACCTGGAATCCGTGCGTCCACGGTGCCAGGAGTGCACCGGACGACTCCGGCGCCGACGTAAGGGCAGCCATTTCGGCTTCGACCTTGAGTGCACGCAATGCGGTCGCATGGTCGATCTCAGTCGGGACACGACAAGGCCTTGCAGCGGGCTGATGCCCAACGCTGTCACGCCCGGCGAACAGACGGTGGCCTGTCAGGAGGATATGCATCTCCACAGGGCCGCTGACCCGGCCCTGTGGCGCCCGCGCATGCTGACCGTTCTGCACCTCCCCCGGCACATCAGGCTCACGGAAGGACAGTACGACGTGGTGTCGGCGAGCGTGACAGCGCCGGCGTACCGGCGCAAGTCAACCCCACATGAGCGCATCGAGTACGTGCGAGATCGATTGACGGATGCGGGGATGGACGTTGACCTCGACGAAACAACCCTCGAACAAGTCGATGCGACAGTCGCGGGCACGTCCGCCGGTGCTGTCGGTGGAGGCTCAGATGAGGAGTTTCTGGCGCTTGGGGAGGAACTCCGCCGCGAAGAAATGGACCAACTCGACGGCCTCCGCCGTCAGGCCGCCAGCCTGCCGCTCTTCGAAGGCGGACGAGCACGTGATCTGGGTCAGGGCCCGTTCTCGGCGGTGTCGGGCATCACCCGACTCCGGGTGACAACAGTGCTCGACGCTGCCTTCCGTTTGTCTGGCCAACCCGGGCGTGCACTTCTGTGGGGGCACCAACCGGACAGTGCCGTGCTACGCCAGCCGAGCCACGGCTCGCTCCCAGCCTTTCAGAGCTTCGGGGAAGGGCTGCTGCTCTGGCTGAGGGAGCCGCAGGGAAGCGCCGGTGTCAATCCGGCGACCGAAGCACATACCTTGGCCCACGTGGTGATCCGTGCCCTGGCGGTCCACGCGGGGGTAAGTCAACCGTCCCTCCGAGAACGTGTCTACCTGGATCCGGTACCCGCGATCCTGGTCTACCAGGCGAGCGGTGACCAGGTGGGAACCCTTGGTGGTCTAGCCACGCTCGCGGATCGTCATGGATGGCTAGAGGTCATGCTCAACGACGCGGTCGCCGCGCAGCAATGGTGCTCACTTGACCCCATTTGCAGGGAGGACCGCGGGGCAGCATGCCACCAGTGCCTGTACCTCCCTGAAACCTCCTGTGAGGGGGCGCTGGGCACCGGTCGGCTCAA
>JAUPKO010000310.1 GCA_030837395.1 Actinomycetota bacterium
GGATCAGATCGCCAACGGTGCGCACAGCGGCGACGAGGCCATCGAGACCATCGCCGTCCGCCACGTCGCCGGTCAGCAGGTCGACGATGGCCACCAGGGCCACCGGGTCGCAACCGAGATCCGCCAGCGGAGTGTCCGGCCGCAACACGCCCGGATCCACCTCCAACACGCGCGAGACCGCGGCCCGCACGGACCTCAGAGCTCGCGCGGGATCCGGCGTCACAGCAGGCACTCCCACGTCAGACGTCGAGCACCTGACGCTTGGCGTAGGTGCCGCACTCCGGGCACGCGGTGTGCGCGAGTTTGCGAGCCTTGCAGCGCTCACATGTCACCAGGTTGATCGGGGCCGCCTTCCACTGGGAACGGCGCGAACGGGTGTTGCTACGGGACATCTTCCGCTTCGGAACAGCCACGGGAATTCCTCTCGACTCACAGGGGGGACGGCGCACGTCGAGCGCCTGGGCGGAGCACACCGCCGACGCCGCGCGGGCTCAGATCGGTTAAGTATCGCGTATCGCGTCCGACGAGGTGTCATCGGCCGTGTCTTGCCACGCCGTGAGGGCCTGCCATCGCGGGTCCGCGGCCTCGTGCCGGTGGGACGGGTCGGCCGCCAGCTTGGCGCCGCACTCCACACAGAGCCCGGGGCAGTCCTCGTCGCACACCGGCGCCAACGGCACGTCCAGCACGATCGCATCCCGAACCGCCGACGACAGATCGATCAGCCCGGCGGCCACCAGCGGCATGGGGTCGTCGTCGGGGTCAGGTTCGTCCGGCGGCGACCACAGGTACAACTCCGCGAAGGTCGTCGACCGGGCCTCGACCAACGGATCGAGGCACCTGCTGCACACGCCGGTGGCGGCGTACTGCACGGTGCCCGTCACCAACACTCCGTCGATCACCGACTCCAGCAGCAGGTCCAAGACGACGTCGGAGCCCGGCTCGATGGTGATCACGGGGTTGCCCATGTCCGCCGGTGCGGGCGCCACCCGGTGAACCTGCCGAATATCACCGGCCCGACGGAAATCGTGGACATCGAGTACAACCGGGTTCGTGGGGTCGATCACGAGGCACGACTCTAGTGCGTCAGCGGTAGTAGCCGGAACCCCCGTCGGGCGCGTAGGCCTCGGAACCAAAGTCGTAGAACGCGTCCTCGTGCTGATCCACATGGTCGATGTTGGTGCGTGAACCCACGGGCTCGTCGGCATTGTCGGCGTCGAGGTCGCTGATGTACTGGTTGAGCGGGGAGTCGAGTTCGGCCAGCGAACGGTGCACCTCGTCGAGGGCCGAACTGAGCGAGTGTTCGGCCTTGGCCAGTAGCGTCGTGGACCGGTGTTTGGTCGACACGACGATCATCTCGGCCTTGTCCTTGGCGTCGTTGATCAGCCGGGTGGCCTCGTCGCGGGCGCTGACGGTGATGGTGTGGGAGTCCACGATCAGCGCGGACTGCATGCGGGCCTCGGCCAGGATCTGCTCGGCCTCGGCGGCTGCCGCGGAACGTCGGTTGTTGGCGATCTCGGTGGCCTCGTTGATGATCTTGGCGGCCGCGTCCTCGGCCTGGGCCACGATCGCCTCGGACTCCCGCTCGGCGTCGTCGAGGATGTCGTCGCGTTGCTGCACCACCACGTCCGCCTCGCGCACGGTGTCCGGCAAGGCCGCGCGGATGTCCTCGATGAGGTCGAGCACGTCCGCACGTGGCACTACGCAGGACTGCGAGAGCGGCAAGTTCTTGGCCGTCTCCACAAGGTCGGCGAGCTCGTCGAGTCGATCGAGCATCTCCACAGTCAGCCCCCATGCCCCGCAGCGGTGATCTTGTCCGCCAGCCGAGAGGTGACCACCTCTGGCACCAGCCCGGAGACATCCCCCCCGTGCGTGGCCACCTCTTTGATCAGACTCGACGACAGGAACGAATACAGTGGGTTGGTCGACATGAACACTGTGTCGACGTCGGCCAGGCGCCGGTTCATCTGGGCCATCTGCAACTCGTAGTCGAAGTCGCTCACCGCCCGCAGACCTTTGACGATGGAGCGGATCTCGTGCTCCAAGCAGAAGTCCACGAGCAACCCGTGGAAGGAGCCGATCACCACGTTGCCTAGGCCGGCGGTGACCTCCTGCAGGATCTCGATGCGCTCGGGGATCGTGAACAGGCCGGTCTTCTTCTGGTTGACCAGGACCGCCACGACGACCTCATCGAACAACTCGGAGGCCCGCGAGATGATGTCCAAGTGACCATTGGTCACCGGGTCAAACGACCCGGGGCAGACCGCGCGTCGCACGGCTCTCCTCTCGTCGGCAGCACAGCCAGGCGGTTTCTACGGTGACGCTACCAGCCGACCCACGTGGATGCGGGTCGCGCCATACCGGCGATCCATCACCTGATCCCACCCTTCGGGCCATCGGAATTGGGCGCTGTGAGCTGGGCGCTCCGCCAGCGCCCACGCTGTCGGCGTCAGCCAACCCTTGGTTCCCAGCTGCACCAGCAAGCCGCCGAGTCGGTCGTTCGGTTCGCGGTAGGGCGGGTCCAGGAGCACGAGTCCGGCGGGCTCGGTCAGACCGCCGACTTCCTCCCGCGGGCCCATCCGCCAGGCATCCGCCGGCCTCACGGTGACACCAGTCACGTCCACCACCGCCGCATTGGCGCGCAGAGTTGTCAGGGCGCGGCGATCCTGTTCCACCAGCAGCACTTGGGCGGCTCCCCGTGAGGCCGCCTCCAAGCCCATCGCCCCGCTGCCGGCGAACAGGTCCAGCACCACCACGCCACGCCACCCGCCGAGGCGATGCTCCAGGGCCGAGAACACCGCCTCGCGCACGCGGTCGGAGGTGGGCCTGGTGACGTCCCCAGCCGGGACGGCCAACCGTCGACCTCGGGCGGCGCCGGCGATGATGCGGGTCACGTCTTCTCCAGGTAATCGCCGGCTTCGCTGGCGGCGAGACGATCCAGCGCAGCTGCGAGTTCGGGGTGATCGAGCAGCTCCGGATCCGCCTCCAACAGCGCCTCCGCGGCGGCGCGAGCGTGCTCGATGAGGTCACCGTCATCGAGAACCGACAAGAACCGCAGCGAATTGACCCGACCCGATTGGCTGGCGCCGAGCACGTCGCCCTCACGCCTGTTGCGCAGGTCGATCTCGCTGAGCTCGAACCCGTCATCCGTCGCCGCCACTGCCCGCAGGCGCTTCTCGGCGGCGCTGCCCGGCGAGGCCGAGGTGACCAACAGACACAGCCCGCCGGCCGAACCCCGGCCGACCCGCCCGCGCAGCTGGTGCAACGAGGACACACCGAAGCGATCAGCGTCGATGATGATCATCACGGTCGCTCCCGGCACGTCGACGCCGACCTCGATCACAGTGGTGGACACCAGCACGTCCACCCCGTCCGGATCCTGCGGTCCCAGCGCGAAGGCGCGCATCGCGGCCTCCTTCTCGGCGGGGGTGAGCTTGCCGTGCATCGTGGCGATCCGCAGCCCCGTCAACGGCCCAGCCTGCAGGTATTCGACCAGGTCGACCACGGCAGTGGGCGGGTATCCCGGCGGCGACGTCTGACCTGAGGGGTCCTCCTCGGTGATTCTCGGGCACACGATGTACACCTGATGACCTGCCCCGACTTCCTCCCGGCAGCGCTGCCACGCCCGCGCCAGGAAGTCCGGCCGGGCAACGGCCGGCACCACATGCGTCATCGTCGCCGAGCGACTGGCCGGGCGCTCGATCAGGGTGGACACGTCGAGGTCGCCGAAGACTGTCATGGCGATGGTCCGCGGGATCGGCGTCGCGGTCATCACCAGGGTGTGCGGGTGGCTGTCGCCGTCGGCCTTGGCTTGCAACGCCGCCCGCTGCTCGACGCCGAAGCGGTGCTGCTCGTCGACCACCACCAGTCCGAGGTCCGCGAAGTCAACTGTGTGGGACATCAGGGCGTGGGTGCCGATCACGATTCCGGCTTCACCGCTTGCCACCTGCACCAGCGCCTGGCGACGGTCCCGCGCCCCCATCGACCCGGTCAGCAACACCACTGCCGTACCGCGATCGTCGCCCATGATCTGACCCCGGCGGGCCAACGGTCCGAGCAGGTCGAGCACCGTGGCGTAGTGCTGGGCCGCGAGCACCTCGGTGGGAGCCAACAGCGCAGCCTGGGCGCCCGCGTCGACGGTCGCGAGCATCGACCGTAACGCTACGACGGTCTTGCCGGAGCCGACATCGCCCTGCAGCAGTCGCAGCATGGGGTGGGTCCGGGCCATATCCGTGGCGATCTCCTCCGAGACCGCCACCTGCCCCGCCGTCAGCTCGAAGGGCAGATGACGATCCAGCGCTGCTACCAAGCCCGCCGAGGTCGGGGTGCGCGGCACCGCGGACGTCGCCCGCCGGGCCGCACGTCGGCGCATGAGCTCGGCCTGCAGCACAAAGGCCTCCTCCCATCGCAGACGGTGTTGGGCCGCGGCGACCTGCCCCTGGTCACGGGGCGCGTGAATGCCCCGCATGGCCTCGGCGAAATCCACCAGACCGAACTCGCGGCGAATGTCCGGCGAGAGGGGATCCGGCAGATCGTCCACTGCGGCGAGCACGAGTTCGATCGCTGCCGCCACCCGCCAGCTGGGCATCTTGGACGTGGCGGGGTACACCGGGATGAGTTCGCTGACGAACTCTGTCACCTCGTCGGCGTCGATCAACGTGCGGGGCAGCAGCGTGTAGTCCGGGTGCACCAGTTGCAGCGTTCCGCGGAAGGAGTTGACCTTCCCGGCGAACAGCCCCCTCGCCCCCACTTTGAGTTCCTGTTCGCGCCAGATCTGGTTGAAGAACGTCGCCAGCAACGTGCCTCGCCCGGTGCTGTCACCGATGGTCACCTCGGTCAGGTGCACAGGTTTCCGGCCGCGCGCGCTGCCCTTCCTGCTGCTGACTCGCCTGATCTCGGCCAGAACTGTGACGTCCTCACCCACGGAGAGCCCACCGAAGTCCGTGAGTTGGCCCCGTTGGAAGTACCTGCGTGGATAGTGCCGCAGGGCCTCCTCCACAGTGCGGATATCGAAGGCCGCTGCCAACGCCTTGACCGTCCGGTCCCCCAGCAGCGGCCTGAGATCCGAATCGAAATCGACCACGTCACTCCGCGCCGAGGATGAACGGCCAATGCCGCTGACCGCCGGGCAATACCTCGACCTCGATGTGGGGCCGGCCCGCGGTGGCCCCTTCGGTGAGGGCGGTGACCTGCTCGTCGGTGGCCTCGGCGCCGACCACGACGGTGAGCAACTCGGTACCGCCGGAGATCAGGTGCGACACCACGCGGTTGGCAACCTCGACGACGTCGGTCCCGATCTCCACGATGTCACCGTCGACCAGGCCCAACACATCCCCCGGCGCGCAGGTGCCGGCGCTTGTCACCGCGACCTTGGCCGCGACGGTGACGGCGGCATAGCGTGTGGCGCCGGCGGCCCGCCCCATGGCGATCATGTCGTCGTCGAACCTCGCCTCCGGCTCGTGCACGGCCACGGCCGCCAGACTCTGCACGATCGAGCGGGTGGGCACCACAGCCGCCCGCACGCCGAGGTCACGCGAGGCCGCGGCGGCAGCCTCCGCCACCGGCGTGGTGTCGCGGTCGCTGGGCAGGATCACCACGTCCTGGGCATGGGTGCGGGTGACGCCGTCGAGCAGTTCGGCGGTGGAGGCGCGCCCGCGGGTGGGGGCCAGCACCACGGTGACCCCGGCCTCCTGCAGGTAGGCAGCCATCCCGGGTCCGTGGGCTACCACCACCAACGCCCGCGCCGTCGGTGTGCCCCGGCCCTGGGTTCGCAGCGACTCAGCCTCCAGCAGTCGCGTCACTTTGATCCGGTGAGGGGTGCCAACCTCCACCGCCCGTTCGATCGCGGCACCGATGTCGTCGGTGTGGACGTGCACGTTCCACAGCCCATGGCCGCCCACGACCACCACGGAGTCGCCCAAGGCATTCAACTGCGAACGCAGACCTGCCGCGGCTTCGTCCCCGGCGTCGAGCAGATACATGACCTCGTACTCGGGCCCGTCGTAGCCCACCATCGGCTTGTGAGCGGCCGGTTGCACCACCCGAGCGGTGGAGCGCAGCGGTGATCCCAGCCCGGAGACGGCCCGGTGCAGCCCCTCCAGCAGCACCACCAGACCGCGTCCGCCGGCATCCACCACGCCCGCCTCACGTAGCACCGGGAGTTGGTCCGGGGTGCGGGCCAGTGCCTCCTGCGCGGCCTCCAATCCGGCCGCCGACACCGCTTCCAGATCCTCGCCGGCCATCGCCGCACCGTCCGCCGCTCCCCTGATTACCGACAGGATCGTGCCCTCCTTGGGTGCAGCGACCGCGCGGTAGGCCGAATCCGAGGCCAGTCGCAGGGCCCGCGCCAGCAGGCGGCCGTCGGCACCACCTGCGTCGGCATCGAACGCGTCGGCGAAGCCACGCAGGATTTGGCTGGTGATCACTCCGGAGTTGCCGCGCGCACCCATGAGGGCGCCTCGGGCAAGGGCGTTGCACATGGCGGCACCATCGGCCTCGTCGGAGGCGTCGACCGTGGCCTGGGCTGCGGCCTCGATGGTGAGGTACAGGTTGGTGCCGGTGTCGCCGTCGGGCACGGGGAAGACGTTGAGGCGGTCGATCTCGTCGCGGGTCTGGCCGAGCAACTCCACCGCCTGGGCCATCCACGACCGGAGGATGGCAGCGTCCAACTGCGTCGTCATGGCCAGCCTCCGGTGGGGTTGGGCGCGGCCCCGACGGTCCGATCCGCCGGTGTCGCGCTATCATGGTCGTCAGTCTTGTGTGACCGTGTCCGTGCGTAGCAGTGCCCGCACGTCCGGGCACCGAGTATTTCGGTATCGAGCAATCCCTACGACTTTCAGGAGAAAACTGTGGCTGCGACCTGCGATGTATGCGGCAAGGGTCCGGGATTTGGCAACAGCATCTCCCACTCGCACCGACGCACCAAGCGTCGCTGGAACCCCAACATCCAGTCGGTGCGCGTCACCGTGGGCAAGACGCCCGCGAAGTTGAACGTGTGCACCTCCTGCATCAAGGCCGGCAAAGTCAGCCGCTAGCAACAGTTTCAGCTCCGGACCCTCGCGATCCGGGGCCTGGCCATTCACGGCCCGAAGTGCACCCAACCGCGTGCGCCGCGCTGCTCGGCGCCGTCCACGGTGACGGTGGGTTCACCTGACGTCACCACCCCGATCCTGCGGAAACCCTCGGGTAGTTGGGCATCGGCGGGGAATGTCGCCGCCAGGCTGTGGTCCTCGCCACCCGTGAGCACCCACTTGAGCGGGTCCATGGTGAAGGCGATGGCGGTGTCGCGCAGCGGCTCATCCACCGGCAGCAGATCGGTGTGCAGATCGATCGCGACACCCGAAGCCGTCGCGATGTGACCGAGGTCGGCCAACAGGCCGTCGCTGACATCGATCATTGCCGTGGCGCCGGATTCGGCGGCTCGGATGCCCGCCTCATACGGCACCTCCGGACGACGTAGCGCCTCCACCAGCAGTCGCGGCGAGCGGAAACCGCGGCTGAGCACGGTCAGGCCAGCCGCCGCCCAGCCCTGGCGGCCCACCAGGGCAACCTGATCCCCCGGCCTGGCCCCACCGCGTTGGATCGCACTGCGGCCCTGCAAGTCACCGAGCGCCGTCGCACACACGACGATCGGACCCTCGGTGCTGTTGGTGTCACCACCCACCACTGCGGCACCGACGATCTCGGCCTCGGCCTGGATGCCGTCAATCAGGTCGGCCGCCCAGCCGGTCTCTGTCTCGGCCGGGATGGCGATACTCACCAACAGGGCCCGTGGCATAGCGCCCATCGCAACGATGTCGGCCAGGTTCGCGGCCGCCACCCGGTGGCCGATGTCCTCGGCGCTCGACCACGCCCGGCGAAAGTGCCGACCTTCGACCACCATGTCGGTGCAGGCAACCACCTGCGGGGCCGAGACCTCGACCACCGCGGCATCGTCCCCCAGACCGACGCGCACGAAGTCCGGCCGTGGCAGCCCGGCGGTGAGGGTGGCGATCAATTCGAACTCATCCACTTGAGACACACGGCGGAAGCGAGTGCTCCTGTCCAATTGGTGGCGTCCCTTCAAAACGGTGGGGGTAGGCTCGTGCTTCACCCAACCATACGGAGGAACCCCCGATGAGCGCGGTCCACGCATACGTTCTCGTGCAGACAGAGGTCGGCAGGTCTGCTGCGGTGGCCCACGCGATCGCCGAGATCCCGGGAGTGACCTCAGCCGAGGACGTCACCGGGCCCTACGACGTGATCGTGCGGGTCGGCGCCAAGAACATGGATCAACTCGGCCGCGACGTCATCGCACCGCTGCAGCACATCCCCGGCATCACCAGGACCCTCACCTGCCCGGTTGTGAAGTTGTCCTGAGCCATGCGCGTGGCAGGCAGGGTGCTGGCGACCGCAGCCGTCCTCGCGGTGGCCGCGTGCGGCACGCCGGTGGCCCTGCCGCCACCCCCCTCGCCCCCGGAGTCCTGCAACGCGTTGGCCACGGAGTTGCCCGCCCGGGTGTCCGGCCAGGAGCGCCGGTCGACCGATCCGTCCTCCCCCGCGACCGCGGCCTGGGGCGACCCGCCCATCTCGCTGCGCTGCGGCGTGCCGCTGCCGGCCGGCTTTCAGCCGACCTCGCAACTGCTGACGATCAACGGGGTCGATTGGCTGCCCGAGACCCTCACCGACGGCGTGCGGTTCACCACGGTGGGACGCGCGGCCAACGTGGAGGTGACGGTGCCCTCGACCTACCGACCCGAGGCGGACATCGCGGTGCAACTCAGCGGCGCGGTCAGCCGGGCGATACCTCCGGACTAGCGGCGCGGCGCAGGGCATCGCCGATCAGGGCATCGATCAGCTCCGCGTAAGCGATGCCCGCGGCCTGCCACACCACCGGATACATCGAGGTGCTGGTGAAGCCGGGAATGGTGTTGGGCTCATTGAGCAGCACCGTGCCGTCCGGGAGCAGGAACACGTCGACCCTCGCCATACCTTCGCAGCCGAGGGCCAGGAAGGTGTCGCGCGCCAGCGCTCGGATGGCCTCCCGATCGGTTGCGCTGATGGCGGCCGGCACGGTGATCCTGGCCGAATCGTCGAGGTACTTGGCCTCGAAGTCATAGAAGTCGTGGTCGCCGAGGACCTCGATCTCGGCGCATTCGCTGACCATCGGGCCGTCAGCGGTGCCGAGCACACCGCATTCGATCTCGCGCCCCCCGACCACGGCTGCCTCGACGATGACACGGCGATCGAACCCCCGAGCGTGCTCGACGGCCGACGCCACCGCGGCAGCCGCTGTGACGCGTGTGATGCCCACGCTGGAACCGGCCCGGGCCGGTTTGACGAACACCGGCAACCCCAACTCGGCGACCTCGGCCAACACCTCGTCGCGCTGCTCCCGCCACCGCCGGTCCGGCACGGACACGTAACGACCCGTGGGGATGCTCGCAGCGGTGGCGGCGGACTTGGTGCGCAACTTGTCCATGCAGATCGCCGACGCCGCCACCCCCGACCCCACACATCCCAGCCCGGCCAACTCGCACACGCCCTGGATCGATCCGTCTTCGCCGCCCACCCCGTGCAACACCGGGAAGACCACGTCGACTTTGATCACTCGTCCCGAAGCCGTGACCAGCCCGCCCACGGTGGGGTCCGGCACGAGCAACACGGCCTCGCCCTCGGCCGGCACCTCCGGCACCTGGCCGTCGACGATGCGGTACCGCGCGGGGTCGTCCGGGGCCAACCGCCACGCCCCGTCCCGGCCGATCCCCACCGCCACCACGTCGTACCCGGTACGGTCGATGGCGGCGAGCACGTTACCGGCGGACACGCACGAGATTCCGTGTTCTGAACTGCGCCCGCCGAAGACGATGGCGACGCGATGCTTTGATGGAGCCACGAGGCCCGACACTACCGGCCACCGCCCACGCTGAGAGGCAACCGATGCCCCACCACGCCGACGATTACGCCAAGTGGCAACCGGCCACCCGGGCCATCGCGCTGGGTCGACCCACCGCTGCCGATGCCCCGCTCAACACCCCGCTCATGCCCGCCACCTCGTTCCTGGCCGGTGACGGGCCCGGCTACAGCCGTGCGGGCAATCCCACGTGGGAGTCGTTCGAGGAGGTCGTCGGAGCTCTGGAAGGCGGCACGGCCGTGGCCTTCGGCTCCGGCATGGCGGCGATCGCGGCAGCGGTCGAGGTGCTGCTGCCGAGGAACGGCACGTCGGTGCCCGTGGTGGCCTGCCCCCTGGTGCACTATTCGGGTTCCCGGGGCCTGCTGCGCAGCCTGGCCGAACACGGACGGCTCGTGCTGCTGCCCTACGATCCCGCCGACACTCCTGCGGCGTGCGAGGCGGCGGCCGCCGCCGACGTGGTCCTTATCGAGACGCCCGCCAACCCGACCATGGACATCACCGACATCGCCGCTGTCTGCCGGGCCGCGCGTGCAGGCGGCGCCCGTGTGCTCAGCGACAACACCTACGCCACACCGCTGGCCACCCGTCCGCTTGCCCTCGGCGCCGACATCGTCATCCACTCGGCGTCCAAGTATCTGGCCGGGCACTCCGATGCCCTGATCGGCGTGGCGATCGCCGGCGACCCCGACCTGGTCGGGCTACTGGTGGCCCAGCGCACGATGCGCGGCGCGGCGCCGGGGGTGTTGGAGGCGTGGCTGGCGACCCGCGGGGTGCGTACGCTCGCCCTCCGTTTCGCTGCGGCCTGCGCGAACGCCGAGACGATCGCCAGGCGCTTGGCGGCGCACCCCGAGGTGGTGCAGGTGCGTCATCCCAGCCTGCCGGACGACCCCGGCCATGCGGTGGCGGGACAGCAGATGGCCGCTTTCGGAGCGATGATCGCCTTCCGGCCCACCGGCGGCGCGGATCGGGCCCAAGCGATCACCACGGCCACCCGGCTGTGGCTGCACGCCACCAGCCTGGGCGGGGTCGAGTCGACCCTGGAACGACGCCGCAGACACACCGACGAGAGTCCCTCGACGCCGGTCGACCTGATCCGACTGTCGGTGGGGTGCGAGGACGTTGAGGACCTCTGGGCCGACTTGGCGCAGGCGTTGGCAGCGACCACCCGCACCGGGTCAGCCCGGGATGAGGTCGGCCCCGAGTGAGGCGATGTCCATGTGGTTGATCTGCTCGACACTCCACGGGCTGAGCAACCACGGGCTACGGGCGGCCACAGCGGCGAGGTCGGCTGGCGCCGCCCATCTGTGCTCCATGACCTCCGATGGATCTGGGTCGAGGGCATCGGCCAGGCTCGCCACGAATACCGGACACACCTCGTTCTCGCGGATTCCGGAGGCGTCGGTCGCCTGGTAACGGAAGTCCGGCAGCACGGGCACGATGGGCCCGGCGGTGGTGCCGAGTTCGTCCGCGACCCGCCGCGCCACAGCGTCGGCCATCGACTCACCCGGGCGAGGGTGCCCGCAGCAGGAGTTCGTCCAGACACCGGGCCAGGTGCGCTTACCCAGGGCACGCCGAGTCATCAAGATCTGCCCGCGGTCATCGACCAGATAGCAGGAGAACGCCAGGTGCAGCGGGGTGACCGTGCTGTGCACGCTTACGCGGTCCGCGGTGCCGCACGGACGGGCATGGTCGTCGAGCAACACCACGAGATCAGCCGGATCAGTTGTCACAGCCGCAGTCCCTCCTCGTGCCTGCGAATCTCAACGGGGGACGAGTGCCCAGAGGTCCAGGTCGAGCAGAACGCCGGGGGCGTATTTGCCGTCCTCGCCGCGCAACGTCATCGACTGGTCGCGATCCTTCGTACCCACGAGTCGCAGCCGCAGGGCACCCACCCCCGGGGCGGCGGTCTCCGCCTTGTCCAACACCTCGGACCACGCGTAGATCGTGTCCCCGGCGAACGCCGGCGAGGCGTGGGCACCAGCGTTGATCGCCGCGATCAGTTGCGCGTTGGCCAGTCCGTTGAACGACAGCGCCCTCGCCATCGAGATGATGTGCCCGCCGTAGATCAGCCGCTGGCCGTCGTCGCGGATCTGCGTGTTGAAGTGAATCTTGGCGGTGTTCTGCCACAACCGCGTGGCCAGCATGTGCTCCGCATCGGTCAGGGTCACGCCGTCGACGTGGTCGATCTTCTCGCCGACCTCGTAGTCGTCGAACCGGTGCGGTTCACCCGAGGCGGTGAAGTCATACGACGTGAAGTCAAGGCCCGCCGGCAGCACCAGGTCGGCTGGGTCCACCACCTTTGCCAGGTCCGGGATCACCGTCTGCGGCGCCGGCGCGTCGAGGTCGCGCTTGTGCACCATCACCCAGCGGGCCCATTCGATGGCGACCTCGTCGCGTTGGTTGGTCGCCACGGAGCGCACATAGACCACGCCGCTTTTGCCGTTCGAGTTCTGCTTCAGTCCGATGACGGTGGAATGAGTGCGCAACGTGTCGCCGGGCACGATCGGCTGGTGGAAGCGGCATTCCGCGTAGCCCAGGTTCGCCACGGCATTCAACGACACGTCCGGGACGGTCTTGCCGAACGCGATATGGAAGCCGATCAAC
>JAUPKO010000031.1 GCA_030837395.1 Actinomycetota bacterium
CGACGGCATCATGAGCGTCGATATCGGTCAGGTGATCCTGGACGACGGGCCGGCGGCGGAGCTGTCGGCTGCGCCCATCTGGCGGCCGAGTCGGGAGCCGAGCAAGGCGGCGCTGGTGGTCAGTGCTGCGGGCGACCGGTTCCGCAGCCCCGCAGCGGCGTTCGACACTGTGCGCGGTGGCGTTACTGATGTCACCTCAGCGCTCGCCGGTGCCGGCAAACACCTCGTCGGTCTGGTGTCGGCGGCTGTCTCGGTGGCGCGCTCGCCTGCCCAGGGCCCGCTCAACTTCGAACTGTCCGAACAGCGCCGGTTCGCGATGGCCTCACTGAAGCTGGCTGAGTTCAAGGCCATCCGCAACGCCCACGGCGGCACCGTCAACGACGTGATCCTGGCGGTCATCGCCGGTGCCCTGCGGTCGTGGTTGATGGCCCGCGGCGAGCGGGTCGACAACCGCAGCGAGGTGATCGCCCTGGTCCCGGTCAGTGTGGAACCGTCGGCTGACGGCGACGTCGGCGGTGACGTGCAGCCGTTTATCGTGCCCCTGCCGGTGGGCGAGGCCGACCCGCTCATGCGGCTGAGTCGGATCAGCTTCGAGATGCACCGCCACCGCGAGAGCAGTCGTCTGGTGGGAGCTGACACTCTCACCACCATCGCCGGCTTCGCGCCGCCCACGCTGCATGCCCTGGGCGCACGCGTGGGGGCCGACATCACCCAACGCGTCTACAACGTGGTCATCACCAACGTGCCAGGTCCGCAGACCCCGCTATTCGTCGGCGGTGCAGAGATGCTCGCCGCCTACCCCGTGGTCGCGCTCACCCGCGGCCACGGTCTGAGTATCGGGCTGACCTCTTACAACGGGGGGGTCTTCTTCGGCCTGAACGCCGATCGTGACGGGCTGCCGGACATCGATGACCTCGCCGAGTGCCTGCGGGAGTCGTTGGATGAGATGAAGGAGACCGCCAAGGCCAGGCGTCGTCGCCTTCGGCCGCAAGCCGTGGCCGACTGAACTCCGCCACGGCGAGCGGTGCTGATCTTGCGCCCGCCGGTAGCACTTGGTGCCCTTGGAATCAAGACAATTCGGCGATCACCCGCGTAAGGTGGGCCGAACGGGGCACCGGAACGGAGGTACGATGGCGCGGCGTCGTCCGAAACGCGGAATAGTGCTCGGTGGCGGGGGGATGCTGGGGGCGGCGTGGATGGTCGGGGCGATGGTGGCCCTGGAGGAAGTCCACGGCTTCAACCCGTGCAAAGCAGATGTCATCGTCGGGACCTCGGCAGGTTCGGTGCTGTCCGCGTTGTTGGCGGCCGGGGTCAGCCCCAGCCACCTGCGCGACCATCAGTTCGGCCACCCGATCACCAGCGGACCGTTGGCCGGCTACTCGTGGGACTACGAGCGCGCCACAGGTGACGGACGCCCCAAGATCCCTCGACTCGTGCCGTCGACGGCCAAAGCTTTCGCGTCCAGCGCGCGGCGCCTCCGGCAGTTGCCACCCACGGCCGTGCTGGCTGGCTTCATGCCTGAAGGCAAGGGCTCACTTGAGCGGATCGGCCACCTGATCGAGGCGATCACCCCGATGGACGAGTGGTCCCCGCACCCCAACCTGTGGATCGTCGCCATGGATTTGGCCGAGAGTCGGCGGGTGGCGTTCGGCCGGGCCGGGGCTCCGGTGGCGCCGTTGGCATCGGCGGTGATGGCCTCATGCGCCATTCCATCGTGGTTCCAGCCGGTGGAAATCGACGGCCACAAGTACGTCGACGGAGGTGCGTGCTCGGCCACCAGCGTCGACCTCGTCGCGGATATGGGCCTGGATGAGGTCTACGTGTTGGCGCCCATGGCCTCGTTCGCGCTGGACCGACCCAACAACATGATCGCCCGGTTGGAGCGGCGCTGGCGGGTGCAGGTCACCCGGCGAGCGTTGCACGAGGCCGAGAAGGTGCGTGCCAACGGCGCCACCGTGACGATGCTCGGGCCCGGGCCCGAGGACCTGGAAGTGATGGGCGGGAACTTCATGGACCCCACCCGGCGACTGCCCGTGCTGGAGACCAGTCTGCGTACCTCGATGGAGGCCCTGCGGGATCCGGATCGGGTCGGTCCGGACCACCTCGCCGACGTGGTCTGAGCACCCGCACTTCGCGCTGCGGTGGCCCTGGCACCCCCAGCGGTGCCAGGATGAGCCGCATGGATGCCGTCACCAGCCCGCCGCAAGCCGTCAACGAGCCGATTGTCGACGATGCACCCGGGACGCCAGCCCGTGCCGAACTGCAGCGCCGCCTAGCCGAACTCGATGCCCAGGGTCCGATCGACCTGCCATCGGTGATCGACGGCGAGGCGCGACTAGCCGGCGGTGCCGAGATCGCGGTGGTCCAACCCCATGCCCACGCCAGGGTGCTCGGCGTCACCGCCAACGCCACCGCCGCTGATGCTGAGGCTGCCGTCGCGGCCGCCCAGGCCGCCGCACCGCAGTGGCGCGCGTTGTCGTTCGACGACCGCGCCGCCGTGCTGCTCAAGGCCGCCGATTTGCTGGCCGGGCCCTGGCGCTCGACCCTCAACGCCGCCACCATGCTGGGTCAGTCCAAGACCGCCTACCAGGCTGAGATCGACGCGGCCTGTGAACTGATCGACTTCTGGCGCTTCAACGTCGAGTTCGCCCGCCGCCTCCTGGCCGAGCAGCCGGTCTCCTCCCGCGGGGTGTGGAACCGGCTGGACCATCGCCCGCTGGAGGGTTTCGTCTACGCCGTCACGCCGTTCAATTTCACGGCCATCGCCGGCAACCTGCCCACGGCGCCGGCGTTGATGGGCAACACCGTGGTGTGGAAGCCCGCCCCCACCCAGCAGTTCGCCGCGCACTACCTGATGGCGTTGCTGCAGGAGGCCGGCCTGCCGCCGGGCGTGATCAACATGGTTACCGGCGACGGCATCGCCGTGAGTGAGGTCGCCTTGGCCGACCCCAATCTCGCGGGGATCCACTTCACCGGATCGACGCCGGTGTTCCAGTTGCTGTGGCGCACGGTGGGGGCGCGGATCGGCAGTTACCGCACCTATCCGCGGTTGGTCGGCGAGACCGGCGGCAAGGACTTCATCCTGGCCCACCCGAGTGCGGACCCGGCCGTGCTCACGACCGCCATGATCCGCGGCGCCTTCGAATTCCAGGGGCAGAAGTGCTCGGCGGCTTCGCGGGCCTACGTGCCGCGCAGCCTGTGGAACGTGATGGGGGACGACTTCCTCGACCAGGTCAATGCGATCACCCAGGGCAGCGTCACGGACTTCGGGAACTTCATGACCGCGGTGATCGACCAGAAGTCCTTCGCGAAGAACGTCGCGGCCATCGAGCGCGCCCGTGCCGACGAGACGGTGAAGGTGGCCGCGGGGGGCACCTACGACGACTCCGAGGGCTACTTCATCCGGCCCACGGTGCTGCTCGGGTCCGACCCGACCAAGGAGTTCTTCAGCACTGAGTACTTTGGTCCGGTGCTGGCGGTGCACGTCTACGAGGACGCGGACTACCAGGCGGTGATGGCCCAACTGGAGGGGATCGCCCCGTACGCGCTGACGGGGTCGATCCTGGCCGGTGACCGCCGGGTGATCGCCGAGGCCACAGAGGTGCTGCGCTTCGCCGCCGGCAACTTCTACATCAACGACAAGCCGACCGGTGCCGTCGTGGGCCAGCAGCCATTCGGCGGCGGTCGGGCCTCGGGCACCAACGACAAGGCCGGTGCGATGCAGAACCTCATGCGCTGGACGTCCACCCGCGCCATCAAGGAGACGTTCGACCCGCCGACGAGTTACGGCTACCCCTTCATGACCTGAGCAGGTCAGGGCATCGGCCCGCCAGTCAGCCAGGCCACCCCGACGCGGTTCTCCTGTCGCACCGCACGCTCCATCTGGTGTGCGATCACGCCTTCGATCTTGCCGCCGATGAACGGCACCGAGGCTTTGACGTCGAAGTCCACGTCCACCGCGGCGCCCTCCTGAGTCGGGTGCAGGCTCAACCGGCCAGAGTCCGTCGATGGCGTGCCCTGGAACTCCAGCGTCA
>JAUPKO010000311.1 GCA_030837395.1 Actinomycetota bacterium
CCACGTCCTGAAAGAAGTCGGTTGGGACATCGACGAACGGGGGTTGACCGGAGCACCGTCGATCGCTGTGCTTGCAGGCGAGGACCGGCACACAACGATCGACCTCGCGCTGCGGTACCTCGGTCTGGGGGCCCCGACTCTGGTCGCAGTCGATGACCAAGGACGCGTTCGGCCCGATGCCCTGGCCGCGGCTTTGATTCGTGTCGAGGGGCCCGCGATCGTCTGTCTCGCCGCCGGCAACCTGCATTCTGGTGCCTTCGATCCCTTCGGCGAGTGCATCGAACTCGCACACCGACACGGTGCCTGGGTGCATGTGGACGGCGCCTTCGGATTGTGGGCGGCGGCCTCTCCGGCTCAGAAGCACCTCATGGCGGGCTGTTCCGGGGCGGACTCCTGGGCCACTGACGCCCACAAGACCCTCAACACTGTCTACGACTGTGGCATTGCGGTCGTGCGTCAACCCGCGGCGCTGCACGGGGCCTTCGGTGCCACGGCTGGCTACCTCCTCAACGAGGACGGCTCAAGCGACCCGTTCCAACGGGTGCCGGAATTCTCGCGCCGCGCGCGTGGCGTACCAATCTGGGCGGCGCTGCGGTCCCTGGGACGAGATGGCGTGGCGGACCTGGTGGACAACCTCGCGTTGCGTGCGCGCCAACTGGCTATGGGCGTGGCCGAGATACCGGGGGCGCGGGTGGTCAACAAGGTGGTGTACACGCAGGTGAGCGTCGCCTTCGAGGACGATCAGCGCACGCGTGAGGTCACCGGTCGACTGCTGGCTGAGGGTGTCGCGTGGATGTCAGGGTCCCGCTGGCGTGGGCAGGAGGTGTTGCGCATCTCCGTGAGTAACTGGAGCACTGACGATCGGGATGTGTCGATGAGCTTGGATGCTCTCAAGCGGGCTGCGGCACGTCCGCAGAGTGGTCTGGACGGGTGACCTCTCGTCAGAGGACTGACGCCGAGTCGGGGCCGTCGGATTGCTCCTTGGTTGGTCGACGAATTGCGTCGTTTGCCTTGGTCAGAGGCAGTTTGGGGGTTGTGTCGGAGGGGTGGTGTGGGATGGTCCCATGACGTTCTCACCGACCTCGGCCCGCCCGGGTGCCGACGCCCGCCCGGGTGCCGACGCCCACCCGCGGCGCGACGACGGCGCCGATGGCCAGGCGGCTGTTGACTGGGTGCCGTCGGCGGGGCAGTTGGCTGCGTGGTTCGCTCACCCCTCCGCGGTGCTGGCCGATGTCGGGATTGCGGTGGAACCGACTCCCGCCGGCGAAGCCCGTGATGGCACCCACCTCGCCGCTGGGTCGGCGATGGCTTTCGATTCCAGTGACGCCGCAGCTAGTGCCGCTGCCGCGGTCGACCCCGTTCAGGCGGCTTCCTTGCCGGGGTGGGTGGAGCACGAGTGGGTCGATACGCCGGTCCGCCCGGCCGTACGGGCGTTGCTGGGGATGCCTGCCGGTCCGGAGTTGTTAGCGGCGCTGGCAGCACTGGCGTCCGGGCCGTGTCCAGATCCTCACCCCGAGTTGAAGGTGCAGGGCCGTCCGGTGCCCGGATCGACACCTGGATTTGCGTGTGCCTGCCAGTTGGTAACCGCCGCCGCCTGGGACGCTGTGACCACCTGGATCGGTACCCAGGCGGCGGTGCAGTTGGTGGACATCGCCGGGGCGGACCCGGTCACCGTGCTGCCTGACGGGGCGCCGGTCGCGGCCCGCACGGTCGACCCCTGCCGGGCCGAACTGGCACCCATGTTGCACCTGTCCCCGGACGCCACCGGCACCCGCCTGGCCCAAGCCCGCACCCTGACCGCCCACGCCGCCCTGGTCGATGCCTGCGCCACCGGGCTGATCTCGGCGGCCGGGGCCCGCGCCATCGTGGGCGAGACCGGTTTCCTGTCCCCGGCTGCGACCGCCGCCGTGGTCACCGCGGTGGTCGCAAAGGTCCACGCCCGCCGCGAGGCCGGGGCCGCCGGCTGGACCGCCAGCGACCTGCGCCAGGTCACCAAACGGGCCGTGCAGGCATTGCACGACGATGCCCAAGAACAGGCCCGCCGCAACGCCTATGCCGACCGGCGGGTGTCGGTGACCGGCGAAGGGCACGGCATGGCCTGGCTGTCGTTCCTCATCCGCGACGTCGACGCCCACCGCATCTACAACCGGCTCACCGCTCAAGCCGCCGCCGCCAAATCCCACGCCCGCGACCATGACACCGGCGACGGGCGCACCGCCGACCAGCACCGCGCCGACATCGCCGCCGCCACCCTCCTCGGCCACACCCACCACACCGACACCGACACCGACGGCAGCCATGCCGACGCCCGTGCGCAGGGTGAGGCTGACCCCGCTGATGGCGCGGACCTCGACCACCCGGCCGGTCCGGCTCACATCGGCGACGCTGACGGCGACACTCCCGCACCCGACGCCCCGACACCCGACGCCCCGGCACCTGGGGCCACCGGGCCGGTGCCGCGCCCGGGGCGGCCCGAGATCAACGTCATCGTCACCCTGACCACCCTCCTGGGTCTGCTCCAAGACCCCGGGCACGTCTTTGGCCTCGGGCCGATTCACCCCGACATCGCCCGCGAACTCGCCGCCGACGGCCGTTGGCGGCTCTGGCTCACCGACCCCGCCACCGGGCAGGTGACCGCCACCGGCGCCCGCACCTACACCCCCACGGCGGCGCTGGCCCGCCTCATCCGGGCCCGCGAACCGGTCTGCCGGATGCCCGGCTGCAACCGCCAAGCCATCAACTGCGACCTCGACCACACCAGGCCCTGGCCCGCCGACCCAGGCACCGTGTCATCGAATTTGGGCCCGCTGTGCCGCGGGCACCACAACCTCAAAACCCACCACGGCTACACCCTCACCAACAACCCACCACCAAACCCAGACGACGACCCCGACCCCCACACCAGCCCCCACAGCTGGACCTGGACCATGCCCTCCGGCATGCACCACACCCGCACCCCAGTACCACCCCTGCAGGAATGACTGGGGTGCTGTCCGGACAAGGGTGCTCACCCGCTGCCCGCAGCGGCCCCCGGGATCCTCGCGGTCAGGACATGGCCGTCGCCGTGCGCCTCCAGCGCCCGCCACACCGTCGTCTGCTCAAGGAACTCCGCTCCTACTCCGGCACCGCCGCGCCCAACACTTCTGCACCATCTTTGGTGATGAGCCGGAAATCCATCACAGCTCCGGGTTCAAGGCGGTCGGCGGTGTAACTTCCAAAGACCTGAACCCGTCAGGTCGGACCCAGTCGGAGGTGGCCCACGCCATGTGTACGAAT
>JAUPKO010000312.1 GCA_030837395.1 Actinomycetota bacterium
GGTGGCGGCGCCAAGCCCGGAACCACCGGCGGCCAGGACGGTCTGCGGTGATGCGCACCCTGTCGATCGACTGCGGCGGCTCCGGGATCAAAGGTTGCACCCTCGGGCCTGATGGCGGTCTGTTATCGGAGCGGATTCGGGTCAAGGTCACCTACCCACTGTCACCGCGGTCCTTCCTCGGAATCCTCGACACCATTGCTGAGCAATCGGCGACCTTCGATCGAGCGACCGTCGGCCTGCCGGGAATCGTCCGGCACGGACAGGTGGTCCACACTCCGCACTACCCCCGGCTGGCCGGACCGCGGACCAAAGTCGACCAGGACCTGGCGCAGGCCTGGGCGCACTGGGATCTGGCTGGCGAGCTGCGGACCCGCTGGGGACGAGACGTGATGGTCCTCAACGATGCCGAGATGCAAGGGGCCGCGGTGGTGTCGGGCGTCGGTCTGGAGGTGATGCTCACCCTCGGCACCGGTCTGGGATGTGCGATCTTCGACGGTGGTGCGATCGCCCCGAAACTGGAACTCTCGCACGCCACCGTCCGCAAGGGCCAGATTTACGACCAGTGGCTGGGCGCCGAGGCGCGCCGTCGGCTCGGGGTCAAGAAGTGGAGTCGGCGAATCCATACGATGCTGGCCGAACTGCGACCGGTGTTCTGGTGGGATCGGGTCTACCTCGGCGGCGGTGAGGCGAAGCGGGTGGTCGGACAGTTGCCGCACGATGTCGTCCGGGTGCCGAACATCATGGGCATCGTCGGCGGTGCGCGAGCCTGGGAACTGGCGGGGGCTTAGGTCTCGTTCCTCCCCCGGCCGCCGACTATCCCACCCGCCAATTACGGACCCAGCTACTCGCCTGGTAGCCCTTGACTCCCGGCTTGGGTGTTGCGGTGATCGTCGCCTTGACGACAACTCCGGGATACCCGAAGGTCTGCACCTTGACCCGGGGACCGGCGGTGACGTTGGTTCGGCAGTAGACGATCTCACCCCGTCGGGTCAGGTTCGGCGCACACTGCACCTTCACCCCTGAGTCGATCCCGACGATGACGATCTGGCATTGGTTGCTGGTGCGCGCCCAAGCAACCACCAGGGTGGTGCCGTTGCGCGTGAGCCTGGTGGTCGCCGGCAGGCCGTTGACCGTCAACGGGCACGCTGTCGGGCCGGTCGGGAAGATGTTGGTGACGTTCACGGTCCCGGTCGGCGTGATCTCGGCGATGCCGCCATTGGGTTGACCGGCGGCGTCGGTGTAGCTGACGGTCTTGGCACCATGCGAGTTGACTTCGACCACCCGACAGGTGGCTGACAGCGGCACCGAGACGGTCCGGGATTGGGTCGCCTTCAGGCTGAAGGCGGCATCTTCCGGCGGGAGGGTCACCGGGTAGGTGGTGCCAGGCGTGCTGGCGTCGGTGGGCATCGTGCAGGACAGCGTGAAGGAGTAGTCCACGCCCGCTGGTGCCTTGCCGGTGGCCCGCTTCGTCACGACGATCGAACCGGAGTCGAAGGTGTTGGTGGCCGTCACGGTGACATTAGGGGCTCCCTCGGTGATGATCACCGGGTGGTCGACGTCCGGGTAGTCGATTGACGTGGCGGTCGCACCGCCATTCGCGGTCTCGGTCGCCCAGCATTTGGCCCCGAGCGGCAGTGGTTCGGTTTGGGTCACCGTCTCACCCGCCACCACACTGACGGTTTTGTCCAAGACGATCTCGGTACCGCCGCCGATCAGGTCCCGCTGGCACTGCACCCGAAGATCGAACTTCGCGGCAGTCACCTGGCCGGCTGCCGTGCCGTCGACCAACTTGGCGATCGAGACGTAGCCCGCCGGATAGGGGTTGTCGGCGTCGACCGGGACCGGCGGGTCGGCCTGGGCGGGCACGATCACGTTGGCAATCAGAACCGGGGTGGGCAGCGGCGAGTCGCCGGCGCTGGTCTCGTAGATGGCGCAGGCGGCGCCCACCGGCAGCGGAGTGATGTCGGCGGTCAGCGACGTCGGGGTCAAGGTGGTGTCGACCGGGGTCAGGGTGGAGCCACCGAAGGTGCACTCGGTGCGGAACTGATACGGCCCCTGTGCCCATTGCGAGGCATCACCGCTGAGCGTCTTAGTCAGGCGGATAATGCCTGCGTCGTACTGGTTGTCGACCGACACCCGGGATCCACCGGAGAAGTCCGGCTTCACCGTGACGTGGACGGAGTCACCGACGACGGGATTTGATCCGTCCGCGACGATGACTGTGCGGGTCGCGTTGTAATTGCCGGTTTCCGTCACCAGGCACACCGACCCGGCTGGCAGTGCGGTACCGGTGCTGGCGTCCAAGACGCGCGTCTCGCCGCTGGCGAGGTTGAAGGCCATCGGGAAGCCTGGCAGCTCGGCACCGCCGTCCGGGAACTCGCAGGAGACCTCGAACGGGAAGGAGTTCCCGCCGACTGTCCCACCGCCCGAGATCGGGACGTTCGCGGCCGCGCCTGACACAGTCTTGGTGATCGTCAACCGGCCGGCCTGGAAGCTGTTCTCGATCGTCACGGTGATGCCGGCGGGAGTGGTATTCGGATCCGGGACAGTGATGACTTGAGCGTTCGCCTCACCCTCGTTCGGGCTGCTGCCGCCATTGGCGTTGGTCTCCCAGATGGCGCATTGAGCGCCGGTGGGCTGCAGCGGCAGCGTCACAGTGGCCCCGTCGTCCACGTTCACTGCGCCGGTGGAGACCTCAGTGCCGTTCACCGAGCACCGGTAGGCCATCGGGAACGTCGGCAGCGTCACCCCTGGCGGGATGCCGATGACCGATTTGCTGATCTTGACGGTGCCGAATCTCAA
>JAUPKO010000313.1 GCA_030837395.1 Actinomycetota bacterium
CCTCAAGGGGGCTATCGGGGCGTAGCCAACCCGTCATCTTTCGGCGTACCGTCGAAAGATGACGCTGCTGGCCAAGTGCTGGCTCGGCGTGGTGGTCGCGGCCGCGTTGGGCCTCGGTGCCCTGGTGCCGGTGGGGCCCGCAATGGGCGCCGTCGGCGCCCCCTCTGGCCTCACCGCGCGCTTCTCGGCTGGCCAGACCTTCCTCACCTGGACCGAAGACTCGAGCGTGGTGGGCGAGGGCTACCACGTCTATCGGGCGTCGACCCCGATCAGCACCGCCAGCCTGGCCGGGGCGACCCGGTTGACCACGCGGTGGGGCCCGCTGGGCGATGACACCTCACGCAATTACTTGGCTGGTGAGAACAGCCCGGCCAATCTGGTCGTCACCGACCTCGGGTCCCCGCTGGCCGACGCCACCGGCCTGTTCGTCCGCACCGTGCACGCCGACGACGCGGGTCCGGCCTACTACGCCGTCACCCGGGTGGTAGCCGGCGTGGAGGACCGGATCATCGTGGCCGGGGCCAATGCCACCGCGAGCCCCGTCGCCGAAGTTGTGGCGACCCCGCGGCCGGTGCTGGTGTCAAGTCGGAACGGCGGCCTCGGCCGGGTCTACACACACTTCATGGACTACGCGGCCTGGAATCCCACCAAGCAGGGCTACGCCTACACCTACGCCGTGGGCCTGCCGCGTGGCTACGATCCGAGCGTCGCCTACCCGATCAAGGTTGAATTGCACGCCTACGGCGGTCGGTACCGGGCGTTGCCGGAGGCTGAGTACGACTGGCCCGCGATCCACCTGCTGCCGGACGATCCGGCGCTGGGCACCCCGGACTCGCAGAGCACCGGGCACACGTGGTGGTTCGGGTTCGCGGCCGACCATGACTACCGCACCTCGGCAACACCGGCGGCCGGCACCGTGGCCAACTTCACCGAATACCGCGTGCTCAAAGCGATCGATGAAGTCGCCGCGATGTTCCGCACCGACCCTGCGCGCACGCACGCCTTCGGCCATTCGATGGGCGCCTCGGGAGCCTTCAGTCTCGGCCTTCGTTACGGCAACGTCTTCTCGGCGGTCTACGCCAGCCAACCGATGACCGACTATCCGCACAGCCCCACGTTCGTCGAAGAATGGGAGGAACTGTGGGGCACACGCGCCGCCAACCTGCCACTCTCGCTGCTCGGTGACCATGCGGCCCCGCTGCGCCGCTTCGCTGCCGGTGGCGCAACACCGACCGGGGTGTGGGAGTGGCAGAACCATCAGGGGCAGGCGGCCCGGTTGGCCCCGCTGGGGCCCGCCTACCTGATGTTCGGCCATGGCAAGGACGACGACATCATCGATTGGGCGACGCAGGGCCGGCCGGTCGTGCGAGCATTGACGGACGCGGGAGTGCCGTTCTCGGCTGTCATGCGCGCGGGTCAGGACCACTCCTGGATGGGCTTTGACGGCGCCAACCACGACATGGTCAGCCGCGGCTACGGCGATCTGGGCGACTTCATCCTCGACCGCGAGCCGTTGCCGGCGTTCGGCAGATCCACCGGCAGCGGTCCGTTGGATCCCACCGACGCCGGCACCCAGTACTACAACGTCGACCTCAGTTGGGCGACCGCCGATAATGGGCGCGGCCCGGCGCCGGTGGACCAAACTGACCGGTTCGAAGTGACGATGATGAGCACCTCCGGTGCCGCGCAGGTGGCCGACGTCACGCCTCGACGCACTGCCCTCGTGGTCGCGGCCGGGTCCAGGTGGACATGGCGGGCCACTGATCAGGCGAGCGGAGCGGAGGTGGGCAGCGGCACGGTGACGGCCGCCGGCGCCGGCACCGTGACGGTGCCACGGGTGCGCATCCTCGGCGGAGCGGGGACGCGCCTGGTCCTCAGCCCCGTCGGTGCCCCGGCGCAGCGGCCGGCCCTGGACTGGTTCCCCACCACCACCGACGGCCGGGTGCAGGCGTTCTCCGATCAACTCCCCATGAATGAGATGTCGGATGCCCAAGTGGCATTCGCCGCCCGCAACTACGTCGGCTCGCAGAAACTCACCGCCGCCGAAATCGCCCTGCTGCGGGCGGTTAATCCCCGATTCGCCCTCCTGCACTACCGACTGGGGACGGCATCAGGCCCGCTTCCCTACATCCACGGCGGCGACTGGGCCAGCGATTGGGCGGCGGTAACCGGGCACGAGGAGTGGTTCGAGCACTCGTCGACCTCCGGGCAGCGGCTGTACCAGAGCCAGCACCAGTGGTACCTGCATGACGTCACCAACGCGGGCTTCCGGCAGTACTGGACCTCCTCGACCATTGCGGACATGCGCGCGACCGGTGCGCAGGGGGTGTTCGCCGACAGTTTCACCGCCGGCATCGGGGGGCTCCTGGGCCAGCAGACCGGCGATCCGCGCTTCGACGGCACAGGCGCGCTCACCGGACCGTGGACCGGCGGCACCTGGCTGGACCGGTTGGCCGCGTGGTCGCGCCACGTGCGGGATAGTTACGAGGCGACCGATGAGGGCTTCCTGTTCTTGCCCAACATCGACAACCTCACCACCTCGTGGAGCACTCTGGACCTGTCGGCCATCGACGGCGGCATGCTCGAGAACTTCGCCCAGGACGCGCCGGGTTACTGGGCTGACGCCGCCGAATATGCCGCGGCGATGGACCGGGCCCTGGCGCTGTCGGCGCAGGGAAAGGTGCTGATCCTGCAGACGGAGCAGATCGACGACCGACACCGGCAGTTCCTGGTGGGCAGCTACTACCTCATGCAGGGGCAACGCACCTACCTCAATGTGGTGGAGGGTGATTCCTTGGGGATGTACTGGTGGCCGGAGTACGGGCTGGACCTCGGGGAACCCCTCGCGCCGGTCGGCACTATGGCGCAGTACGACGGTGTCGACGGCGTCAGTGACCAGGTGTATCGACGCGACTTCGCACGTGGGGTCGTGGTGGTGAACGGTGCCGACGAGGACCGCACGGTGACGGTGCCGGCGGGGGCCTGGCGGCGGGTGTCGAGCACCGGCGGCGGGGCCGTGCAGGAGGTCGACATCGCGCCGGACGGCAGCTACGTCGGCGGTTCGTTGTCGTTCACGCCCGTTGCCGGAACCATGCGCCTGGCACCTGGTGACACGGCAATTCTGGTGCCGTCCGCGGCGCCTGCGGGCGCGGTCTTCGTGCCGGTTGCACCGGCCCGGGTGGCGGACACCCGCGTCACTCAGGGCGGGGCCGGGGCACTGTCGGTGGGTGAGCGCCGTTCGGTGTCGGTGGCGTCGAGCACGTCGGGGGCCCCGGTGGTGCCGGCCGGGGCAACAGCGGTCGCCTATAACCTCACCGTGCCCGGGCCCACCGTGGCCGGCCACCTGCGGGTGATGCCCGGCGACGCCGCCACTACACCCGCCTCGGCGATCAATTTCCGCGCGGGCGAGACGATCGCCAATGCCTCCGTTGTGGCCCTGGACGGTGCCCGGGGGATGGCCGTGCTGAACGCAGCAGGTGCCCCCGTGGACGCGGTGATCGACGTCATCGGCTACTTCGCCCCGGTCGGTGCGGTGGCCGCGGGAGCCCCGGATGCGGGGCGGTTCGGACCGATCGCCCCGGTGCGCGCCTACGATGCCGCGGTGGACCCGGCCGGGCTGTTGGCGGCCGGAGCGAGTCGGCTGATTCCCCTGGGCATGACCCAGAACGGTGACACGCCGATCGTGCCGGAAGGTGCCACGGCCGTCGCCTACAACCTCACGGTCGTCAACCCGAGCCGGCCAGGGCATCTTCGAGTGATGCCGGGGGATGTCGTGTCGTCGCCGGCGTCGGCGATCAACTGGACCGTGGCGGGGGATCGCATCGCCAACGGGCTGGTGGTCAAAATGGACGGCCAACGGCGATTGCGGGTGCATAACGCCAGCGGTGGACCGGTGCGCTTCCTGATCGATGTGGTCGGCTACTACCGGCCGGGCGGTGAGGGTGCGCTGTTCTATCCGCTCGACCCGGTGCGTGCTTACGACTCACGTCCCACGGGGGGCGGCGGTGGCCCGTTCGGATCGGTGGAGCAGCGAGTGATCCAGGTGGCGGGGGCGCCAGGTGCGGCGACGGTCGTCCCGACGGGTGCCAGCGCGGTGGCCTTCAACCTGACGGTCACAGGCACAACCTCGCTGGGGCATCTGCGGATCTTCCCTGCGGACGTCGCCTTGCCCGACGCTTCGACTCTCAACTGGCCCGGCGGGGGCTACACCAGGGCGAATGCCAGTACGGTGCAAATCGCGGCCGATCGCAGCGTGCGCGTGTACAACGGCTCGGCGACCCGCGCCGATGCCATCGTGGACATCCTGGGCTACTACCGCTGAAGCGCCACGCCCGCACACCGTAGCCTGGACAACATGGTTGAAGATGCTTTGATCGCAGCCGATGGGCAGCCCCGGCTCGGCTACTTCGAGCAGACTCCGTCGGTCATCAACATCGATGACTTCACTTACCGCAATCCCATGGGCGGGCGGCAGTGGCCGGGTCGCAAGTGGTTGGACTGCAACCAGTTCCAGTACATCGGCCTGATCAGCGACGAGTTGCTCATCGGCTGTGCCTTGGGCGACATCCGCTACCTCGGATTTGCCTTCGCCTACACCTACCAACCTGCAACCGGTGAGTTGACCGAGTTCAGCTCCAAGGTGCCGCTGGGCAGGGGAATATCGCTGACGAAGCGTCCGCTGGACGGGACTGGCCGGTTCACCTCGGGGGGCAACACGATCAGCATCTCCGCCGACATCAATCCGCGCATCGTGGCGCTCGACGTGGACCTGAAGTCGGGCCTGAGGGTCCGTGCCATGTTCAACCTCGACGACGAGCCACGGTCTCAACCCATGGCGCTGTGCACCCGAACCGCCGCCAACGGCTGGACGTTCACCCAGAAGATTGCCGGCGTTCGGGCGACGGGACACGCCGGGGGGTCGTTCGGGGAGGTCGATCTGGCCGAGATCGGCGCTTTCGCCCACTACGACTACACCGTGGGCTACCTGCGACGGGAGACGTTTTGGAACTGGGCGTGCTTCTCGGGCGAGGCCGAGGGCCACACGGTCGGGCTCAACCTTTCGTGCGGGGTGAACGAGACGAGCTACAGCGAGAACTGCCTGTGGGTCGATGGTGCGCTGGTCCCGGTGGGTCTCGCGCGCTTCGACTATGACCGGGCCCGGCCGCACGTCGGGCATTGGACCGTCACCACCGCCGATGGCGCGGTCGACCTGATGTTCGAACCCGAGGGAGTGCACGAGGAGAAGGTCAACGTGCTGCTGGTCGCGAGCAACTTCAAGCAGGTGTTCGGCAGGTTCAGCGGGGTGCTCCGCACGGGTGATGCCAGCGTGATCGAGATCAAGGACCAATACGGTTTCGTGGAGGACCAATACGCGAAGTGGTGAGGCCTCGCCGGACCAGCCCGCGCGGTGTCAGGACTCACCCTCGAAGTGCTTGATCGCGTGCCGGACTGTGTCGAAGTAGTTCTTGGCGCCGATGAGGTCGGTGATGCCGAAGAAGTCCAGCGTGGCGCGGGTCTCATTGGGCAGGCGGGCGATGGCGAACGTCGCCCCCGACTCCTGGACGAGTTCGATCGCCTTGCGCAAGTTCTCCGCGGACGTCCAGTCGACGGCCTCGATCTCCGACGCGTCCAGCACGAAATTGCGCAGCGGGGTCGGCGGTTCGGAGAGCAGTGCCGAGACATCCGACACCAGCCGGCCGGCATTGGCGAAGTACAGGTTGGCCGAGAACCGGTAGACGATCAGCCCGGGTTCTGTCTGGGCACCGACAACAACCGGATTGTCGATCCGTTCGCCTTGCTGATCGAGTTCCAGCACAGTGTTGTGCGGCCGGGAGGTGTTGGCCAGGTGCACCACGATCGACCACACGATTGCCCACAGGATGCCCGCTCCCACGCCGACGAAGGCGACCACCACCGCGGTGCTGGTGGCGATCCAGAACTCGCCGCGTCGCGGCAGGGTGAACAGCATCCGCAGCGTGGCGATCTTGAGCAGGTGAATCGCGATGACGAAGACCACGGCGGCTAGCGCCGCCTCTGGCAGGTAGTCGAAGACACCAGTGAGGAAGAGCAGCACCAGGGCCGTGATGCCGGCCAGCACCAGCATGGCCATCTGCGAGCGGGTGCCGGCCTTGTCCGAGATCGCAGTCTTGGTGGGCGAACCGTTCACGGCGAAGGTCGACCCGAAACCCGCCGCGAGATTGGCCCCACCCAATCCGATGAGGTCACGATTGGGGTCATGGAGATCGTCGTGGGCGATGGCGAACGCGCTCGCTGTCGACACGCTCTGGGCGATGATCACCAGCATCAGCACGATCGCTGTGGGGGCGAGTGCCACGATGTCCGCCCAGGATGCCGAGGGCACCGTGACCGGCGGGAGTCCTGAGGGTAGGGCGCCCACCATGGCGACGTCGAAGTCGGTTTTGAGATGCAACACTCGGGCCGCCACCATGCTGCCGATGACTGCGATCAGTGGCCCAGGTAGGCGTGGAGCGAACTTGCCCAGCAGGAGGATCGTGGCCACCACCGTCACCGCGACGATCAGATCGGGGATGCTGGTCTTTGGCACATTGCCCAGCGTTGAGGTGAGCTTCTCGGCCGTCGTGCGCCCGGTGGATTCGACGCCCAGCATGCCGTGCAATTGGCCGATCGCGATCTGTATGCCGACCCCAGTGAGGAAGCCGGCCAGCACCGAGCGGGACATGAAGTTGGACAGGACCCCCAGTCGAAATGCCCCCGCGCCGAGCAGCAGCACGCCGGTGATAATGGCCAGCATGCCGGTGAGGGCGAAGAACGTGCTCGGATCGTTGGCCGCGAGGATGCCCACCGCGCCCGCGCTGATCGCTGCGGTTGCGGAGTCCGCCCCCACCACCAGGCGCCGCGAGGAGGCGAACAACGCGAAAAGCAGCACCGGCAGCAGACACGTATATAGGCCCGTCTCGGGCGGCATCCCGGCGATCTTCGCGTAGCCCAGGCCCTCGGGAATCGCCACCGCGGCGAGGGTCGCACCGGCGATCAGGTCCGGGGCAAGCCAGCGGCGGTCGTACGGCAGCAGGCCGCGCATGAGGCCCAACCGCGTGAGCAGCCCCGGCCGGGTCCTGGGCACCGTGTCCACACTCATGGCCACCTCCGCTGCCGTGCCGTCCGAATCCCGCGCGGCAGCCTACGCCTTGGCCGTGCCCCCACGCCCGGCGTCGGTCAACCCGGCGGGTGGGCGGTGACGGCGTCTCCGACTGCGATGCGCCCAGGCCGATCCACCCAGCCGGTGATTCCGCGGCGGTCCCATGCGGCCTTCGGGAACTTCTCCGGGGCCGTGCCATGCACCTGTCCGACCATGGCACCGGCGATGGTGCACGGCGTGTTGACGCCGCCGGTGATGATTACGGCGCCGCTGGCGAACTCGAGCCGGGTCATCCGCGGCAATGCGGTCAGCGTGGGCGCCCCGGACAGAGCGATGTTGTCCGCGATGAGGCCGGGCTCCAGGGGCGCATCGAGCCCCAACTGCTCGGCGATGAGGGCGAGTTCCTCTACTGACACCAGCGAGAGTTGCCGGTGATTGCGAATCTCGATGCCCCGTTCGTAGACGTGGGTGGTGCGTGAGTCCGAGAGCATGGTCAGCCCGGCATGGCGGTCGTCCTCGGCGCCGAGCCACGTGAGGTCCAGCGCCTCACGGGGCTCCGGCACCTGCGCACCCGCCGGCCAGACGTGCAAGGCCGCCACCCGCATGGTTGCCGTGGCGCGGCGGCTCACAGCACCTCAGCCCGGGCGGCGATCGCCTGGCGGTAGAGCCGACCGGCACGGTAGGACGAACGCACCAGCGGGCCGGACATCACACCGACGAAACCGATCTCGTCAGCGGCGATGCGGGCGAATTCGTCGAACCGCGCCGGTTCCACCCACCGTTCCACAGGGTGGTGGCGAGGCGTCGGACGCAGATATTGGGTGATGGTGATGAGGTCGCAGCCGGCCGCGTGTAGGTCGCGCAGCGCGTCGATGACTTCCTCGTCGGTTTCGCCCATGCCCAGGATCAGGTTGGACTTGGTCACCAGCCCGGCCTCGCGTGCGGCCGTGAGCACACCCAGGGACCGGTCGTATCGGAACGCCGGGCGTACCCGCTTCATCAGCCGCGGCACCGTCTCCAGGTTGTGAGCCAGCACCTCTGGGGCGGCGTCGAACACCTCGGCCAGCAGCGTCGGTTCGCCGGAGAAGTCCGGAATCAGAATCTCCACCCCGCAGCCGGGCAGTGCTTCGTGGATCGCCCGGATCGTCTCGGCGTAGAGCCACGCGCCCTCATCCGGCAGATCGTCGCGCGCCACGCCGGTCACGGTGGCGTAGCGCAGCCCCATGGCCACCACCGACTCGGCCACCCGTCGCGGCTCATCGACGTCCAGCGGTGTCGGCTTGCCGGTGTCGATCTGGCAGAAGTCGCAGCGCCGGGTGCATTGGTCGCCGCCGATGAGGAACGTCGCCTCGCGGTCCTCCCAGCACTCGTAGATGTTGGGGCAGCCAGCCTCCTGGCAGACGGTGTGCAAACCCTGGGACTGCACGGTGGCGTGGATGTCCGTGAACTCCGGCCCGGTGCGGAACTTGGTGCGGATCCACGGCGGTTTACGCTCGATCGGCACTGACGCATTGCGCACCTCGAGCCGCAGCATCTTGCGGCCCGGCGGGGCAAGGGCGCTGTCCGCAGGCGGAGGGGAGGCGGTCGCGGCGTTGGCCGTGGCGTCGGACGACTGAGCAGTCACAGCCCTGAGCCTAATCCCAGGACAGGTGATTGCGCAGGTGCGTGCCCAGCAGCGTGCCCACCTCGGCGACGGGCTGCGGTCCCGGCAGATCGACTCCCTCGGCGGCCAGCGAGGTGACGCCGGCGTCGGCGATGCCGCACGGCACGATTGCGCCGTAGGCCGCCAGATCGCAATCGACGTTGAGCGCTACACCGTGCATCGCCACGCCGCGGGCGACCCGTACCCCGATGGCCGCGATCTTGCGGGCCGGTCGTGGCACCCCCGCACCGTCCGAATCGGTCCCTGCGACCCACACCCCGCTGCGGCCGTCGATCCGCACGGTGTCCAGGCCGAGGTCCGTGCACGTTGCCATCAGCGCAGCCTCCAAGGAGCGCACGAACGCCACCACGTCCACCGGGTTGGGCAGCGGGACGATGGGGTAGGCCACCACCTGCCCCGGTCCGTGCCAGGTGATGCGGCCACCTCGGTTGACCTCGACAAGGGGCTCATGGGCCGGCGGCAGATCGGCCGGTTGTGTGCGCGTGCCGGCGGTGTAGACGTGGGCGTGTTCGAGCAGGAGGATCGTCGGTACGGTCTCGCGCGACACCACCTGCGCGTGCAGCCGTTCCTGGAGTTCCCAGCCCTCGTTGTAG
>JAUPKO010000314.1 GCA_030837395.1 Actinomycetota bacterium
TAGGGCCCGCCCATGGCCATGAGTTCGGCATGGGTGCCGCGCTCGGCGACAGCCCCACGCTCCAGCACCACGATCTCGTCGCAGTCGCGGATCGTTGAGAGCCGGTGGGCGATCACTAACGCGGTGATACCGCGGCGCCGCACAGCCTCGTCGATCGCCTGCTCGGTGATGGGGTCCAGCGCGCTCGTGGCCTCGTCCATCACCACGATGGCCGGGTTGCGCACGAGGGCGCGGGCGATCTCCAGCCGCTGCCGTTGCCCTCCGGACAGGTCCGCCCCGCCCTCGGCCAGGACGGCGTCCAGCCCACCCGGGCGGCGGGCGACGTCGTCGGCGAGTTGGGCATCTGTGATGGCCGCCCGGACGTCGTGGTCCGGCACCGACGGATCCCACAACGTCACGTTGTCGCGGATCGTGCCGGCGAACACCGTGACGTCCTGATCCACCAGGGCGAGTTGATCGGTGAGCACCTCCCGGGCGTGCTCGGACCGTGGCCGGCCATCGATCAGCACCTCCCCCTGCCACGGCTCGTACAGGCCGGTGACCAGTTTGGACGCCGTGGACTTGCCGCAACCGCTCGGGCCCACCAGCGCCACTCGGTGGCCCGGCACGATGTGCAGGTCCAGGTCCGTGATGACCGGCGGCGAACGCCTGCTGTAGCCGAAGGTGACGCCACGCAATTGCAACTCCCCGCGCAACACGGCGGGCAGTTCCTCGCCCGTTGCCGCTGCGAAGCCGGCATCCTCCGGTGAGTCGATCACGTCGTCCACCTGGTCCAGGGTGGCCCGCATGGTCTGCGCCTGATCCAACGCGATGACCACCTGGTTCAACGGCGCGATCACCACGGCCGCCAGCGTGAGGATCGCCAGGAAGGTGCCCGGGGTGATCGCCCCGGACAGCACCCGGGCGGCGGCCAGCGCGGCCACCAGCACGGTTCCAACACCCGTGAGCAGCCCCGGCAGCAGCGTCAACAGCAGCGAACGCACTCCGATCAACTGCTGCGCCTCCAGCAATCGGTTCTGCGCGGCGAGGCCGCGGGCGATGATCCCGTCCTCGTTGCCGGAGGCTTTGATGGACTCCAACTGGTTGAGCGAGGACGACATCACCGCGCCCACCTCAACCGACTCCCGCACCACCCTGGCGGCCTCGTCGCGCGAGCGCTTCATGGTCCACTGCAGGCTCCAGGCGGTGCCCACTGCAATGGCCAGCGCCAGCAACCCGGCGGGCACATCGATGATGAGCAGCGCGACCGCTCCGGCCGTCGAGGTGAGGATTCCCGTGGCCGCGGTGACGGTGATCGCCGAGACGCCGACGCTGAGTTGGTCGGCCAGCACAGCCCGCTGCGCCAGCGCCGAGGACCCCCGCTGGGCATGGAACGACGCCGGCAGCCGAAGCAGCCGATAGACCATCGTGGCGGCCAACCGCACCGACACTTTGGTGGCCAACCGCACCGACATCGCCCCTTGCAACCACAACAGCGCGGCCTGCACGCCGGCCGCCATCAGCAGCCCCACGACCGCCACCGAGGCCACCAGCCCCGGGGCCCCGGCCAGTTGATTGCCGAACAGTCGCACCAGTTGCGGCACCACCAACGTCGGCACCAGCATGAGCAGGGCCAGTAGCGCGGCGAAGCCCATCACCGGTGCGGTGTTGCCCGCCGCCCGCAACAGCCGTCCCGCCACACCCTGGCGCTGCCCACCCGGCACGAAGTCCTCACTTGGGGTGAACTCCAGCACCACCCCGGTGAAGCTCTCGTCGAACTCCTTGTCGTCGCAGCGGCGCGGCCCCAACGCCGGGTCGTTGAGGTACCAGCCGCCGGGGTACCACCCCTCCACGACGAGGAAGTGGTAGAAGCGCCAGTGCACGATCAGCGGGAACGTGAGTTGTTTGAGTTGCTCGGGCTCATATTTGAAAGCCCGCGGCTTCATACCGTAGCCACGGCCGGCGGCGAAGAGGTTCTTGGCCGTTGAACCGTCCCGCGCCACCCCGCAACTGATGCGCAACTCCTCCAGCGGCAAGAACTTGCCATAGTGCCCCAGCACCATCCCCAGGCTGGCGGCGCCGCACTCGGTGACTTCCATCTGCAGCACTGAGGGGACCCGCACACGATGCCGCCGGCCCGGCTCCTCACTGCTCACTGGTTCCCCAACAGTCGACCCATCACCGTGGTGTCCGACAGGATCACCTGACAGGCCGCGACTGCCCCCGGCGGCAAGGAGTCGGCGACGGCGACCGTGACCACTGCGTAGTTGACACCGGCCGGCACCGGCAGCCCGGTGCGAGCCGAGACGTCCGCAGCCGGCAGCGGTGGCCCGACATCCACCACCGAGCCGTCATGGAAGGCCCCAGTGGACACACTTACGGCCATACCGGCGACGATTCCGGTGGCCTGCCCCTCAGGAATCGGCAGCAGCACCGTGTTGGCGCTCTCCGGTGGCAGCAAGGTCATGAGTTGATCGCCGGCGGCCACGGCCACCCCGGGTGACCCGAGGACCTGCCAAACCGTTCCGGCGGAGACCGTCCGCACCGGCACCTCACCGGCGTCCGTCCGCAGGGTCGCCAGTTGGGCGCCGGCCGCCACCGAGGCGCCCGGGGCCGCGGTCTGCGCCACGAGCAACCCGGCGGCGGGGGCCACCACCGGCAGCAGACCAGGCGCGGCGACCACTCTGCCGGTGGCCGGGATACCTGTGACACTGGGGGTCAAAGCGGCCCACGAGAGCAGCGCCGCCACCA
>JAUPKO010000315.1 GCA_030837395.1 Actinomycetota bacterium
GGCGTTGCGGACGCGCGCCTGTGACGACCCGACGAGCGGCCGACCTGTGGGCTCGGTCGACGCTCGCCTCTGACGCGCCGACCGGATGCGCCCGACCTGCGAGCGCCACTTCGCGGTGGCCCGGTACAGACCTTGGCGTTGCCAAGCGGAATGGGAAGCGCCCATGCAGCGCCCGCCAAGACGGGGCTACGGCCGACGTCGCGCTCTCAACTCACCCCGCCCGCGGACGCGCGGCGCACGACCTTCTGCGCCTCGACCGGGCTCTTGCGCGACTCGTCCAGCAGCGACACCCACGCCTTGGTGAGGGCCCGTTGGTCGAATCGGCCCGCCCACTGCCGGCATGCGTCGCGATAGGCGCCACGCCCACCGGCCACGACCTCCTGCACCGCCCGTAGGAACTCGGCCCGATCACCGAGTCGCACGACCCGCCCTGTCGCCGGATCGTCAATCGCATCCCGAACCCCTGTGACGTCCCACCCGACGGTCGGCACGCCGCTGGCCGCGGCCTCAATCACCGCGTTGGGCAGGCCCTCGCGCAGACTCGGGAATACCAGCAGATCGAAGCCACGCATCGGTTCGGCCACGTCCGTCACCCATCCCAGGGATGTCACTGCCGGGTCGGTGCGCAGCCGGTCGAGCACGGCGGGCAGGGGCGGGTCGGCGTCGTCCACCTCACCGATCACCACCAGGCGGGCCGCGGGGTGGTCCCGTCGGACCTCGTCGAGCGCGGCGACGACCAGGTCGAGCCCCTTGTCTTCGGCCAGCCGGCCGACGTAACCCAGCACGGGGTAGGCGGCTGCGGCTGCGGCTGCGGCTGCGGCTGCGGCTGCAGTTGCGGCTGCATCTGCGGCAGTTGCGGTGGTGGTGGCCCGGACCGGGTCCGCCTCGGCCGGCGGGGCTGCCTCAGCCCCAGCCGTCCCGACCCCTGCCGACCCCCCATCGCCACCAGCCGGCGCACCTGCCTCAGCCCCAGCCGTCCCAACCCCTGCCGACTCCCCATCGCCACCAGCCGGCGCACCTGCCTCAGCCCCAGCCATTCCGACTCCTGCCGACCCCCCATCGCCACCAGCCGGCGCACCTGCCTCAGTAGCTGGCCGGAAGCGGTCGAGGTCCACCCCCTGGTCCCCACCCCCGCACAGCACCGTCGCCCGACGGCGCGTGATCCCCTCGGCCTGCACAAGATCGGCCAGCGACCCCGACACCGCCACCACGTCGGTCGCAGCCCGAATCGTCACCTTCTCCGCCGCCACCGTCAACTGCCTACTGGTCCCGGTGAGGGTCTCCCATCGTGCGCCGCGATGAACGAAGATGCGCCGCGGCACCCGCGCAACCCGGGCCGCCAGCATCGCCAGCAGACCCCCCTTTGGGCTCGCCCCGATCACCACGTCGGGCCGCACGCGCCGCATGAGCGATACCCACTGACGCAGAGCCTGCGCATCGGCAACCGGGCTGATCGGCTTGACCATGCCGATGCGGTGCACGATCACCGGGGCGGGCGGGGCACCCTTGGGCCAGGGCCCCGGCGCGCAGACCAGGTGGATCTCCCAGCCAGCGTCGTGCAGGGCGGGTAGGTGCGGGAAGAAGCTCGTGGTGATCTGCTCGGGGATGGTAGTCCCGACCAGCAGGCGCCTCGACTTGCGGCCCGGGGGCGATTCTGGCCCGCTTCTGACGCCGCTCACCTGACGCCAAGTGCCGGGGCCGCCCGGAGGGGGCCGTCGTCCTGGCCGTGGACGTCCCTGACGCGCCGTCCGTAGCGGGCGACTCCAACGGTGGGGGGCATGGACCCAGGCTAGTGGAGCCGTTGTCGGCTACGACACGGTGCGGCCGATGAGGGTGCGGCCGATGGAGGTGCGGCCGGTGGGACTAGTCGGCGGCTTCCGGCCCCAAGCGCGCACCGCAGTCGGTTTACGGCCCCACCCGCGCACCACAGTCGGCTTATCGGGGCCTAGCGGCCCTCAGATGCCAACCGCCAGGCGCGTTTGCCCGCATAACCCGACCACCACGCGCATCTGTCCCCACAACCCAACCACCAGTCGCACGTGCCTCCATGGTCAGGACCCACGAGGACTTCACCCAGGCCCAGTCCACGCCCCACAGTCGGCCTGTGGCCCCATGCGCGCACGGCAGTCGGCTTATAGCCGCACCCGCGCACCGCAGTCGGCAACCAGGGGCCTCCTGGCCCGCATATGCCAACCACCAGGCGCACGTGCCCGCATAACCCAACCACCAGGCGCACATGCCCCCTGGTCAGGACCCACGAGGACTTCACCCAGGCCCAGTCCGCGCCCCACAGTCGGTTCATGGCCGCATCCGCGCACCGCAGTGGGCATATCGGGGCCCCCTGGCCCTCAGATCCAAACCACCAGGCGCATATGCCGGCATAACCCGACCACCAGGCGCACATGCCCGGCACTCCACCACCGAGCGCACCTCGCCACCGAGCGCGGCTCGCAACCGCCGGGCGCCGGGCGCCGGGCGTTAGACCCCACCCGCATCAGGGCCAGATGATCGGCACCAGGACCACGGTCGTCGCCACCACTAGCACCGTCAGCGGCAGCCCAAGTCGCCAATAGTCGCTGAATCGGTAGCCACCCGGCCCGTAGACCATGGTGTTGGTCTGGTAACCGATGGGCGTCAGGAACGACGCGGAGGCCGAGATCGCGATCGCCATAGCCACACCGACCGGGCTGAGGCCGGTGCCGGCGGCGAGCGACAGGCCGATCGGGAACATCAGCAGGGCCGCCGCGTTGTTGGTGATCATTTCCGTCAGCACGACGGTGGCCAGGACGATACCCAGCAGGGCCCCGCGCTCGCCCCAGCCGCCGAACACCGACACGATGCCGCTAGCAGCATCGGCCGCCAATCCCGTGTTCTCCATCGCCGAGGCCAGACCGAACGCGGCGGCGATGATGACGATCACTTCGAGGTCGATCGAGCGTCGCGCCTCGGTGGCGGTCAGCACGCCGAAGGCCACCATCAGCATCGCGCCGACGAGGGCGCCGACGAGGATCGGCACGAGGTCAAGGGTGGCAAGGACGATCACCGCCGCGAGAATCGCGATGGCAACCCACGCCTTGGCCGTCGATACCGGCGCGGGGGGTGTGGCGGTCATGGGAGCGATGAGCAGGAAGTCCTCGCGATCGCCCCACCGCTCCTTGAACCCAGGGTCCGACAGCAAGATCAGCGTGTCGCCCAGGCGCAGCCGGACCTGGCCGAGTTTGGCGTCGATGAGCCCGCCGTCACGGTGAATCGCCACCACGGCGGCCTGGTACTCGCTGCGGAAACCGGCCTCCTTCAACGTGCGTCCGACCAGCGGCGACTTGGAGCCCACCACCGCCTCGAAGTACCGCACGGACGGGTCTGACAGCGACTCGACATGCTCGGATTCGGCAGACTCCAGACCCTTGCGACCCTGCAGGTCCAGCACCTTGGCGGCCTGCCCGGCGAACCGCAGCCGGTTACCGCCGCGCAGCACGGTTTCGGGCCGCACGGGGGCGATCACGGTGTCGCCGCGGTCGACCGAGGTGAGGAACACGCCCTGCAGGTCGCGCAGTCCGGCCGCCTCCACCGTGGCACCATCAACCGGTCCGCCGGGCTGCACGAGCAGTTCGAGGTAGAAGCTGCGCGCTTGCTCGGCCATTTCCTGCGCGACCGAGCGCCGCGCCGGCAGCACCCACGCCGAGATCGACACCATCAGCGCGATGCCGACGATCGCCACCGGCAGGCCCACCTTGCCGATCTCGAAGAACCCCATGGGCCCCAGGCCCGCGTCCACCATGAGGCCGGAGACAACCAGGTTCGTCGAAGTGCCGATGACGCTGATGAGCCCACCGAGCACCACCGCGAACGACAACGGCATGAGCAGTTTGGACACCGAGACTCGACGCCGCTCGGCCCACGACTGCACCTCGGGGATGAGCATGGCCACGATGGGGGTGTTGTTGAGGAAGGCCGAGGCGCCCGCAGCGGGGATGGACAGGCGTGCCAGGGGGCGGCGGACGCCACCGTCGCGGCCGAGGGCGCCGTGCAGCAGGGGGGTGAGGGCGCCGGTCTTCTGCACGCCGGCCGCCACGACGTAGAGGGCCGCGACGGTGAGCGGGGCCGGGTTGGAGAAGCCGGCCAGGGCCTGCTCGGTGTCGATCACGCCGGCAGCCAGGAGGGCGATGTTGCCGCCGAAGACCGCCACGGCCGCCGACACCCGGCCCCGGATAAGCAGGCCCAGCACCACGGCCAGGACGCCGAGCGTGAACCACGCCTGCCAGGTCATGAGGGCAGCACCTGCCGGGTCATGGGCGCAGCACCTGCCGGGTCATGAGGGCAGCACCTGCCGGGTCATGGGCGCAGCACCTGCCAGGTCATGGGCACGCACCTGCCGGGTCATGGGCGCAGCACCTGCCAGGTCATGGGCACAAGGTTGACACAGGACCGCGGGCGGGCCCGGCGCGCCCCGCCGTATTCGCATCGGGTGACTGAAGATTCCGGACGACGTCCGAGGCGATGGCCGGGGTCTGAGCCAGGCGACGTGACGGGTGTGGCCGCGGCGGCGTGGGGGTTGACACCGGCGATCCTGGGCCCAGTCGCCGAAGTGCGGACGCCACATCTGCGATCCGCGCCCCTGGACGCCGAACTCGACGAGGTTGAGGGCGGCGCCACGGTAGTCGACGAAGTGCGCCTCCCAAGTGGCAAAGTAGTGCAGAAGCGTGTGGCTGGGCTTGGGATCGTCCCGCCAGATGCCTCGATCGCGCTGGCGCCCTGGTTGGGGTGATCCACGGCGGGGAAGTAGCACAGGTCTTGCCCGGCGGTTTCCCGGTCTGGCTGCTCGCCCGGACCGCTCTCCCGCGGGCAAGCGACCTTCGGTCGCAGGGTTGCACCACAAGCGCGGGATTGAGTGAGCCCTTCGTCGCGGTTGGAACTCCGCCGCGGCCCAACTGCGCAATCTCGTGAGCCCTTGAGGGCTTGCTGCGGACCTGAAGGGCGCAGGGAATTGCGCGTCACACGCTGGCCACCAACGCCACCAATGGACAACGCGCACGAAGTCCCGCAGTTCAACCTCAGCCGTCACCACGGTGCCCGCTGACGGCTGGGGCTTGGGCGACTGCCGGCAACGACACTACTCCAAGAACCCGTCCCATCCGTGCGCCTTGAGCCGGCCCCCGATCCGACCGATGACAGCATGCGGAACGGCCATCATCTCGCTCATGTCCCACGACACGACCGACCGCCCGGCCCCCTCAACCGCGTGCTGCCGCTCGGCCTCGTCCACGAGTACCCCTTCGGTCGAGCCCAGGCTCCCGTCGTACTTGACCGCGCCGTGACACTCGCCCGAGACGCCGTACTCGGGCCAGTCGAAGTCCACCCACTTCTCCCCGCGGTCGGTCTGGATCAACACCTGGCACTCTGGCAGCGGCAGGCCCGCCAGGACCATGTGCGCGAACGACAGTGACTCCCCCGCCGACTCTCTGCCGGGATAGGCCAACCCAAGGGCCCTCGTCGCGCGTCGATTCCGATGCGGTCTGGCCACCCGCGCCCTCTCCAACGGCTGAAGCGACGCCTTCAGGACCCGGTCCGTGATAGCGCCCCGCAATTTCTTCGACACCAGGTACCCCGCCGCCGCCCGTCGGGCAACGAAGTCGAGGGCCATCAATGCCTCGCAAAGGTCCAAGCTGGCAGCGAGGTCCATCGCAGTCCGAGCCGGAGTGGTGAGCCGGAGCCCGGCCAAGGGGCCAGCTGGCATGTCAGTCACGTGCGCGGGCGGGAGCGGCCGGACTGACACGAGGCGACTCGATCGCACGGAGGGACCGGGCGCACGGGTGAACCGGGGTGGTTCCTCAGCCGACCGATCGGGGTAGAGCAACGGCAAGCCGTGGGCGAGTGCCGCCGTCTCATGGCTCGCGACGAGGTCGGGGCTGCGCACCTGCCGGGCCAGTGCACGCTGGGCATGGCGCTCTGCCGGTGCTTCGCATAGGGCGCCGGCGGCGATGTAGACCCCCGGGTGCAGTTCGACCACATCGCCTCGCTTGAGGGCCGCGGCGAGCGCCTTCCGGCCGACGCTGGCGTTGACGAACATGAAGGGGGTCGTCGGCGGTGTCCAGCGTGGGTATGGCATGGCTCCAGTTTCGGACACATCCGGTGTCCCGCGTGGCGCACAATCCACAGGCCTGGGGACGCCGGCCGGGGCGGGGGCTTCGGGGCCCCATGCTGGAAGACAGGCCTCGGGCCCCTGATCCGGTGTGTCGGGTAGGTGGGCCGAGGCCTCGGGGTCGGGCGTGCCGGCCGCAGGCCTGGGGGCAACTGCATCTCGGGGCCGGGACCGGTTGGCCCAGAACTCGGTGGGCCCAGAACTCGGGGGCTTGGGGCCTCGGGGGCTCGGGGCCCAACGGCCTATGGCGCCGAGATTGGAGTTGCCGCCGGACTTCCGGGCTTCCAACCGCGGAATTCGGTGCTCCCTTCGACGCGGGTGCGGGCGCCCCCGCAGCCAACCGCGCATAGGAGTGGCACCTTCGCCAGCCCCAAGGGGGTCTAAGGGGTCAGGGAAGTTCGCAGTTGCCATCCGACCCGCTTGAGCCAGCGGCCAAGGGAGTAGGAAAACCCGCGGTTGGTCGCGGCAAGGTCCGAGAGTTATCCCACAGCGAGCAGAACCCGGCGCCTCCCGCCGCGCGCCGCTACCTTCTGAACCGTGGAGGACGAAGTCGCGGAGTTGCGGGCGGAGGTGGCGCGGCTGACGGCCCTGCTCCGACTCACCCGCCCCGAAACGGGCCCGCCTGGGCCGGTCCAGTCGGCGGTGGCGGCGCCGCACACGGGCCTGCTCACAGCAGCCTCCCCGGCCGCAGCCAAGATCGCCCTCTTCACGGAGCTGTTCGCCACGCGGTCCGACGTCCACGCCGTGCGATGGGAGAACCAGCGCAAGGGTACGTCCGGCTGGATGCCAGCCGCCCGCGGCCGGTGGCGCCGCGGCATGGACGCCAGCAGCGCCGACCTTCTCCCGATCACACCGGAGGTCGTGGCCGACCACCTCACCGGCACCCTCGACCTGGGCCTGTACTCGATCGCCCCCGGCGACACCTGCCGGTGGCTCGCCGCCGACTTCGACGGACCCTTCGCGATGCTGGACGCGCTGGCCTACCTCAAGGCCGCCCGGGCCGCAGCGGTGCCGGCCGTACTGGAGGTTTCGCGGTCCGGCGAGGGCGCGCACGCGTGGGTGTTCTTCGCCGAACAGGTGCCGGCCGGCTCCGCGCGACAGTTGGGGTTCGGGCTGCTGCGCGAAGCGATGGGCATCCGGGGGCGGATGAGCCTGGCCAGCTACGACCGGTTCTTCCCGTCCCAGGATGTGCTCCCCGCCGCCGGATTCGGCAACCTGATCGCCGCACCGCTGCAGGGCCGCTGCCGGGCCCGGGGCGCCACAGTGTTCCTCGACCTGGCGACGATGGAGCCGCACGTGGATCAGTGGGCATTGCTGTCGTCGGTGGACCGGATGTCGGCGCGGGCCGTGGCGCGGGTGGCGGGGGCTCTCAAACCGCCGGCCGTGGGGCAGTCGGTGACGGACGTGCGGAACGCGCGGGCGACGCGAATCCAGCACCCCGCCCCGGCGGTGGTCCGTGTCCGCATCGCTGCGCAGGTGACCGTCACGGGAGCCGACTTGACCCCTGCCATGGCCGCGACCCTGCGCCACGCCGCGTCCATCCGGAACCCGGATTTCGACCAGCGGCAGCGGCTGCGGCGGTCCACGTGGGACGTGCCCCGGTTCATCATCGGCTACGACGAGACCCTCGACGGCGACCTCGTGCTGCCGCGGGGGCTTCTGCCACTGGTTAAGAAGTTGGTGGCTGAGCAGGGGTCGCGACTCGACCTGACCGACGAGCGGACCGAAGGCAAGCCACAGAAGTTCCACTTCACGGCCACGCTGCGCAACGACCAGGCCGAGGCCCTGGCCGACCTGGCTGGTCACGACTTCGGAGTCCTCGTGGCGCCGCCGGGGTCCGGCAAGACTGTGATCGCCTGCGCGTTGGCGGCGCGAGTCGGGGTGTCGACGCTGGTGCTAGTGGACCGGACCGCCCTGGCCGAGCAGTGGCGCGGGCAGATCGCGGACCTGCTGGGTCTCAAGGCGGGGCAACTCGGTGGGGGCCGCAAGAAGCGCCGGGGTGTGGTCGATATTGCGACGATGCAGACGCTGGCGCGGCGTGACGATGTGGCCGAGGTGGCGGCCGGGTACGGGCTAGTGATCGTGGACGAGTGCCACCATGTGCCGGCAGCGACGGTCGAGCGGGTGGTGCGGCAGATCCCCGCGCGGCGCTGGCTGGGGCTGACCGCGACGCCACAGCGGCGAGACGGGCTGGAGGAGATCATCGCCTGGCAACTCGGGCCCGTGCGGCACACGATGGGTGCTCCGGGATCGCGGATCGGGGAGTTGCCCCTGGCAGGGACGTTCCCCTCTTCGAGCGGTGCGGCGAGTGGCAGTCAGGCGGCCGGCGACCAGGGCGGCGCAGGTGGCAGAAGCGGTGCGGATCGCAGGGGCGGCGCAGGTGGCGGGGGCGGTGCGGATCGCAGGAGCGGCGCAGGTGGCAGGGGCGGTGCGGATGGTGGCAGGGCCGGAGACGATAGTGCCCGCAGCGCGGATGGTGGCAGGTCCAGCGCAGATGGTGCCCACCACCCAGGCGGCGGCGGGGCCGACATAGTTAGTGGGGACGGCGCAAACGGTGGTGCGGCAGGAGGCCCACAAGCGAGCGAAACTGAACGTTCCAAGCACGACAGGGACCGACGAGATGAACCCGGCCACGACGCGCCCTCCCCGAGGCCGGTCCTCCTGTTGCACGACACGTCCTACCGGTACTTGGGGTCGGCCGAGCCCTCGGAGCCGGGTGGGATGGCTGCGATCTACCGCGACCTCGTGGCTGATGAGGCCCGACTGCAGCAGGTGGTCGAGGACGTACGCGAGGCGTTGGCCCGCGGTCGGCACTGCCTCGTGCTGACGCAGTGGAAGGAGCATGTTCGGCGCCTGGCAGAGGCACTGGGTGCCGAGTTGGGCGGGCAGGGTGGCCCTAATGCAGGTTCCGCCCGCCCGCCCGAGACAAGGGCCGAGAACGGGTCCGAGGCCGATTCAGGTGCCGACGTTGAGCCCGACGTCGGCCCCGCGATCTCCGCCATCAATCCTCACCCCGAACCCGTCGTGCTCATCGGCGGGATGGGGGTGCGCGCCCGGACCGCAGCCATGGCCCACCTCGACGAGGCCGCCGCCCACGGGCAGGTGCTCCTCATCGCGACAGGACCGCTGATCGGCGAGGGCTTTGACCTGCCGGTGCTGGACACGCTGTTCCTCGCCGCACCGATCTCATTCCCAGGACGACTGGTGCAGTACGCGGGCCGAGTCCTGCGTCCGTGGCCGGGCAAGACGACGGCCGAGGTACACGACTATGTGGACGTCGAAGTTCCGGTGCTGCGGTCGTCGCTGACCAACCGGGCGCGGGGCTACACGGATTTGGGCTTCCCGGACCCCCGGCGGATGTAGGTCACGGGGAGCGCGCCCAGCCCGGATGACCACCAGCCCCGGCGCCCCACCCCGGATGACCATCGCCCCGCCGCGCCGGCCATCCCCACCCGCGCCGCGAGTGAACCCCGGTGTGACATTCCCGGCCCGGATCTGCCCCGAATCCGACTCCTTGTGTCACACAGGTGTCCAGCTGCGGGTTGCAGTCGCGCGTGCAACCGGGCGATCCACCAAGTCTGACCATCGTCACGCGAGACTCGATGTTCGCAGCCTACGACGTCGCCACGCAGGCGTCCTGAGCATAGCCACACCGGCGATTCGTCGACCGCATTCTCGACTTCGGTACCCCGACAGCGAATGTCCGTAACCTGGGGGCACGCGCATTAACATCAAGGACCCGGCCGCGGAGGAGGCGCTGCGGACCCTCATCGCAGTCACCGGCGAGTCCCAGGCCGCGGCTGTTGAAATTGCTGCCAAAGAGCGGCTGGCCCGACTTCGACGCGA
>JAUPKO010000316.1 GCA_030837395.1 Actinomycetota bacterium
AGGACGGCGGTCACGGGACCTCGCTGCCAGTTCCCAGGGCGCGGGTGAAGCCGTCGGGGACGATGACGTCGCCTGGGGTGAGGTCGTGAACGGAAGCGCGGCCGAGCCCGTACATGGTGGAGTCAATGCCCATGCGCAGCACGTCGAGGACGTTCTCGACGCCGGCCTGGCCGTTCGCTGCGAGACCCCACAGGTAGGCGCGGCCAATCATGACGGCGCGGGCGCCCAGCGCGACCGCCTTCACCACGTCGCTGCCACGCCGAATGCCGCCGTCCAGCAGAATCTCGATCTGGTTGCCGACGGCGTCTGCGACGGGCGGCAGGCACCGGATGGAGGCGGGGGTGCTGTCGAGGTTGTTGCCACCATGGTTCGAGACGGAGATGGCCGTGAAGCCGCAGTCCACGGCGCGCTTGGCATCGTCGACGCGGCAGATGCCCTTCAGCATGATCGGCCCGCCCCACTGCTCGACGAACCAGGCAATGTCATCCCACGTCGCCGGCGGCGTCTGCATCCACCGGCCGTACGCGCCGAAGAAGGTAGGCGCTGGCTCGCCCCGCAGCGCGACGTTCGGTGCGGTGAGATCGGGTAAGCGGCGTCCCTTGACCATGTCCCACGACCAGCGGGGCCGGCGGATCGCCTCCGGGGTCATGCGCGCGACCGCCTTGAAGTCGACCTTCTCGGGGATGATCGGGCTGCCCCAGTCGCGACCGTAGGAGAACGTCCAGTCCAGGGTCAGGATTAGGCCCTTGGCTCCTGCACTGCGAGCCCGCTCCATCAGCTCGATCATCGCCTCCCGCGAGTCCATCCAGTAGAGCTGGAAGAACACCTGCGAGTTCGCCGCGATGACCTCCTCCATGGACTTACTCGCGAACGAGCTGAGACCCATCGCCGTGCCCCGCGCAGCTGCGGCGCGGGCGACGGCCACCTCACCGTCGGGATGCACGACCTGCACGCCGGTGGGGGAGATCATGACCGGCATGGATATCGGCTGCCCCATGACCGACGTGGCGAGATCCCGGGTCGCTGGCAGGTCGGCCACGTGCGGTGCCAGGCCGAGCTCGCCGAACGCAGTCATGTTGTCGTTGTAGGAGATGCCCCGATCGTGGCCCGCCAGCAGGGCGCTGTAGACCGACGGCGGCAGGCGCTTCTTCGCACGCCGCTGTGCTTCAGCGACGGTCTCCATCCAGGGGGCGGCCACAGGGGTCCTTCCGGTTGACGCGAGACGGACGAGCGAGTGAGGACTAGCGGGCGGTGGTCAGCGCAGCGAGGGGGAAGAACGGCGCCGCGGGCGCCACCGGGCTCTCGTCGCACGCGTGGACCGGCCGGTGGGCACTGGACCGCGAGTGGTCCTGGCTGGCAGGTGGCACCGTTCGGTCCATTGATGCAAGCGCAGTCTCGCTGTGGCCCTTGACGCACTCGGGGTCCGGGCCGTCCAGGGGAAGACCGGTGAAGAACTTCGCCGCCATGCACCCGCCACGACAGGAGTCATACGCGCTGCAGGACGAGCACGCACCACCGGACTGCGGACTGCGCAACTCGGTGAACAGTGCCGAGTCCCGCCACACCGGCGCGAAGCCGCCGTCGCGCAGGATGTTGCCGGCGAGGAACCGGTCATGGATCGCGAAGGGGCACGCGTACACGTCACCGATCGGGTCGATCAAGCAGACCACGCGCCCGGCGCCACAGAGGTTCAGCCCGGGCAGCGGATCACCCAACGCCGCCAGGTGGAAGAAGGAGTCCCCCGTCAGCACCCCTTCGCCCGCATTGACCAGCCACGCGTACAGATCACGCTGCTGCTGCGCGGTGGGGTGCAGGTCGTCCCACACATCCGCGCCACGCCCGGACGGCCGCAGGCGGGTCAGGCGCAGCGTCGCGCCGTGGTCGTCGGCGATCCCCTTGAAATCGTCTAGCTGGTGCGCGTTCTCCCGCGTGACGACCACGGACACCTTGGCGTCCGAGAAGCCGGCCGCTGCGAGGTTGTCCAAGGCCTGGATCGCGGTTGCGTAGGTTCCGGGTCCTCGAAGAGCGTCGTTGACTTCGGGTGTAGCGCCATCAAGGGAGACCTGTACGTCCACGTAGTCCGTAGCCGCCAGCCATCGGGCGCGTTCGGGCGTGATCTTGAAACCGTTGGTCGAGAACTTCACGCCCACTTGGTGGGCCACCGAGTACTCCAGCAGCTCCCAGAAGTCCGGGCGGATCGTGGGCTCCCCCCCACCGATGTTCACGTAGAACACCTGCATCGCCTGCAACTCGTCGATCACTGCCTTGGCTTGCTCAGTGGTCAACTCGTGGGGATCGCGACGACCCGACGAGGACAGGCAATGAGCGCACGACAGGTTGCAGGCGTACGTCAGCTCCCAGGTCAGGCAGATCGGCGCGTCCAGGCCCAGCTCGAACTGGTCGATCAGCGAGCCCCCCACCGGCCGCGCGCTAGTCACGGGCACCCACCAGCGCTGGCCGCTCGATCATCTCCGCGTCGATGAGCCGCTCCAGCGACTCCTCGAAGACCGGCCACTGCCAGGCCGGGACGCCACAGTCGTCCAGCACGCTGCGCAGCGGCCGCACCCCATCCAGGCCGCGGACCACGGCAACCAGCTCTGGACGCTTCAGGAATGTCAGGCGTCGGTTGCCGAAGTTGTACGCCAAGGCGCCAAAGGGCTCCGGTCGCAGGGAGACACTCTGCGACAGGGACAAGGGCTCGTCCATAATTGTCATCAACGTGAACCGCGACGCTGCAGCGTCTAGTAGACGCCGCACATCCCGTCGATGGACACGTCCTCGATGAGTGTTTCGACGGTGAAGTCGTCTTGTGCCGCGGGATCGTCCATGTCGCTCCTGTCGTCGCGCGCCGGTCCTTCCG
>JAUPKO010000317.1 GCA_030837395.1 Actinomycetota bacterium
GCGCCGAGCGGCCTGCGGGCGGCGTGGGCACAGCGCTGGAGCGTCGCCCCCGCGGGTCGCGCCGCGGGGCCGCTGGAGTTACGCACGCGGGGTGTCGTGGTGGCCATGGTGGGCACCGACGGCTCGGGCAAGTCCACGGTCGCGCGGCAACTCGCCGAGCGGCTCGAGGTGTTGGGCTACGACACAGCCGAGGCCTACTTCGGCATGGCTCGGGGCAACCTGCCCGGAGTCGACCTCGCCCGCAAAGTGCTGGGCATCGCCCCCGAGCCGGACCGCACCGAGGCGACGCAGGCCCAGCCGGACAGCACCGAGCCGGCGCAGGCCGGCCCGACGCAGAACGGTCCGACGCAGATCGAGGGAGTTGACTCCGAGGAGCTCGCCTACCCGCTCGTGCGCCGGGTGGCGGCCTGGTTCTATGCCGCCGAGTACGCCTGGCGCTACACCCGGCATGTCGCACCGGCCGTGCGTCGACGCGAGGTTGTGATCTGCGATCGCTACGTCTACGACCTTCGGGATTCGCCGTGGCCGGGGTCGCCGGCGGCCCGGTTCGCCCAGCGGATCGTCCCGCCGCCGGATGTGCTGGTGCTGCCTGACGCCCCAGCCGAGTTGATCCATGCCCGAAAGCCGGAGCGTTCCCTGGCCGGCCAGGCCGCGCAGCAGAAGGCCTTCCGGGAACTCCTCGCCGAGCAACCCGCGCGTTGCGCCGAATTGATCCTGGACACGTCGGGGGCCGACCCGGACGCCGTCGCCCCAGTGGTGGCCGCGGTGGTCCAGGCCAGTCACCATGCCCGGCGGTCGCCGCGCCGATGATCTACTCCCGCCGGGGGACTCGCCTGATGGTGGAGTCGACCCTGCTCGGGACTTTCATCGGCCTGTTGGTCGTGCTGCCGTGGGCCTTCGGCGGCTATCTGCTGCTGTTGGACTGGGTGAGCGGGCCCAATCAATCGCTCACCCCGGGGGTCTACGGGCTGTCCGGCTCGGCGCTGGACGCGATGCCGTTCCGGATCGCCACCCAGACCCTGCGTGCCCTCGTCGGCCCGGCTGTGACGGCGTGGTTGATGATCGGCCTGTTCTTCCCGATCGGCGCCGGCGGCATCGCGGCGGCCACCCGCGGCAGTCGCTGGCGGGTCTACCCGGCGGTGCTGCTGTTCCTGTGCAACCCGTTCGTCGTCGATCGGATCCGCGCCGGTCACGTGTCGACGCTGCTCTGTCTGGCCCTGCTGCCGTGGATCTTCACCGCTTCGGCGCATGCCCGCAAACAGAACAAACTCTTCGCCGTCCGTCCCGCGCTCTGGTACGCCCTGGCGATGGCCATCAGCCCGCACGCCGCCTGGCTCGGTGCCACCATCATCGTGGCGGTCTGGCTGCTGCCGCGGCCCACCTGGCGCGGCCTGGTGCGGGCCGTGTTCGCCATCGTGATGGCCGGTGCGGTCTACACCTACGCGCTGGTCGTGTGGCTCACGGGCAGTCGCACGCTCAATGTCACACAGGCCGACCTGGACGCGTACGCCACATGGTCGGGTTGGGGCGGCACTGGGCTGACGGTGATGTCGCTGCGGGGCTTCTGGCGCAGTGATGTCCCGGGGTGGGATCCCTGGCAGGGGGTGTGGTTCGCGCTGCCGCTGTTGCTGGCGATGCTGGCCCTGGTGTTCGTCGGCCTAGCCCTTCGCGTCGTCGACGACCCCCTGCGCGGCGCCCCGATGGTGGCCCTCACCGTGGTCGGGCTGCTCCTCGGGGCCGGTGTGAGCGGGCCGATCAGCGGCTTCTACCGCTGGGCTTTCGACACGCTGCCGTTGTTCGAGGCCATGCGAGAACAACAGAAGTGGCTCGCGCTGGCGGTCATGGGTTACGCGGTGGGGTTCGGTGCGGCAGTGGAGGCCATCGCCCTGCGCGGAGCGCGTGCCCCGGAGGATGCGCCGGCCCAAACCCCCCGCACGCTCTGGTTGCGCCCTACTGCCATCGGTTGCGCCCTGCTGCCGCTGGCGATCGCGCCCACCTTGTTCTGGGGGCTCGGCAGCACCATCCGCACGAGCGAGTATCCAGAGTCGTGGTCCCGCGCCGAGCAGGTGATGGGCGGCGGTCAGGGGCTGGTGCTGTTCCTGCCCTGGCACGCCTACCAGCCTTTCGACTTCACGGCCGACCGGACGATCGCCACCCCTGGCGGGGCCTTCTTCGACCGGCCCGTGCTGGCCAGCGATGCTGTGCAACTGCCCGGGTTGGAGACCGACTCGACGTCGTTGCGCACGGCCTACGTGGACCGTCTGGTGGCCGCTGGCGGCACCGGCGGCTTCGCGCGGATGGTGGCGCCGTTGGGGGTCGAGTACGTGGTGGTGGCCAAGACCGATCTGGCGCAGGACTACTCCTGGCTGGCCGCCGAACCGGACCTGCAGCGCATCGATGTGGGCCCGGAGATGGATCTGTACCGGGTGCTGGCCACCGGCACCGGGCGGGTGGAGTCCGGGCGCACCATGGTCTACGAGGAGGCGCTGGCGGCGGCCGCGGCGGGCGCACTGGGCACGGAGGCCGTGCTGGCTCCACAGCGTCCGGCCGTGACCGGGCCGAGCAGTCAGGCCGCTGGCGGGTTAACGAAGGAGTCCCCGACTACGTGGGCGCTCGCCCCGGGTGATCCCGGGTGGGTGGTGGTGCCCGAGGAGTGGTCCGATAGTTGGCAGTTGGATGGTGAGGCGGGCCGGCCGACCGTAGCGGGCACCATCGCCTTCGACGCCGGCCCCGCGGCGGGCACGGTGGAGTTCACCACGTGGCGGCTGCTGCGACCCGCGCTGGCGGTCTCGGTCTTGGCGCTGCTGGGGTTGATCGCGGCTGGGGTGCTCGAACACCGCAGGGACGCAGATCTGCTGCTGCCGCAGTGGGGGCCGCTCAACTTCGGCCACGATGCGGGTTAGCGGCGGACCCCGCCTTAGCCGCCTGATCCGGCACCGAGGGGCCGACGCTCCTAGGATGGTCCCGTGAAGGGTGTCCGGGCAATCGTGCAGGGCATTCTGGCGTGGCTTCACGCGGTGGTCGTCTGGCCCTTCCGGCAGGCGGACCGCGTCCTGGAAGGTGCCCTGCGGCTGTTGGCCAGGGTGGTCGCTGCCCTGCGGCGACTGGTGGGGCGAATGCTCGCGCCGATTCGGCGGTTGTGGATCGCAGTGACCGCGCCGGTGCGTCGATTGTGGGCCAAGGTGACCGCTCCCGTGCGGCGGTTGCTGGCCCGCGCCGTGGCGGGCGGGCGGCGGTTGCTGGCCAAACTGATCGCCCCGCTGCGCCCGATCGGGCGGGCGATCTGGAAGGTCGTCGGCATCACCGCCGCCCTGTTCGGAGGGCTGTTCGAGGTGCTGTGGCGAGCGCTGCTGCTGATCGCCGGCCTTTCGATGCCGATCGGTGGAATCCTTCTCGCGTTGGGTCTGGACGACACCTCCGAGGCCCTGGTCACGGCCGCCTATTTCATCGGCATCCTCGCAGTTCCCACGTGGCTCGCCACCCGCGTGCTCGCTCGTATCCGCCCACCCGGCAAGGTGCGCCTGCGCCGCCGCCGGACCGCCCTAGAACGGAGCCCAGAAGATGAAGATCTCAGCGGTCGTACCCACCAAGAATTCCATCCGCACGATCTCGTCCTGCCTGGAGAGCCTGCGTAACCAGCAGGACGCCGACGTCGAGGTGATCGTCGTGGACAACAAGTCCAACGACGGCACCGACGAGGTGGGCCGGGCGATGGCGGACATCTTCATCAGCGCCGGGCCGGAGCGCAGTGCCCAACGCAATCGCGGCTTCGAGGCTGGCACCGGCGACATCGTGTTCTTCATCGACTCCGACATGGTGCTTGAGCCTCGCGTCTGCGCGGACATCGTCGAGGTGTTCACCAATCGGCCGGAGGTGGGGGCGGTGATCGTGCCTGAACGCTCGTTCGGCGAGGGCTTCCTGGCCTCGTGCCGGGAGTTGGAGAAGAGCCTCTACGTGGGCGACGACGACGTGGAGGCCGCACGGGCCTTCCCGATGGACGTGTTCCGTGAGATCGGCGGCTGGGACGAGACCCTCACCGCCGCCGAGGACTGGGACCTCTCTGACCGCACCCGGGCCCTGGGCATCCAGTTCGCCCGCATCAACTCGTGGATCTGGCACGACGAGGGGCGCATCTCACTGGTGGCGCAGTACAAGAAGAAGCAGTACTACGGCCGGTGGGTGGCTGAGTATCTGCAACGCCACCCCGAGGCTAAGGGGCACATCTCGCGCCCCGGAGTCCTGTCGCACACCCCGACCCTGGCGCGCCACCCGGTGAAAACCTCCGGCATGGTGGTGCTCAAGGCGTTCGAGGTGGCGGGCCTGGCCAAGGGCATGCGCAATTACACCAAATCTGAGAAGGCGAAGGCCCCCGCGTGAGCCCACGCATCTCGCACGTCATAGCCGAGTTCTCTCGGCGCGAGGCCATGGGCCGCACCGTATTCGAGACCGCCACCCGGGTGCCCGGGGTGCACAGCATCGTGGCGGCCCACGTGCACGACACCTCTGATGCCTTCGCCGACGCGGTGGCCCTCGGCGGTCAGATGGAGACGTTCCCGCTGGGCCGTTCCGAGGCCCTGGCCGGGGCGTTGGCCGCGCAACGGCCGGACCTGGTGCATGTGCACGGCGGTGCGCTGGCGCCGCTGTTGGTGGCCGGCAGCGCGGTGCGCGACTACCGCAGTGTGGTGACGATCTACGCCTGGCCGCGGATGCCCAACCCGAGGCGGCTGCGGCAGGCCGGGGTGCGGGCGGCGGTGGACTCCAACGTCCTGCGCCCGCGGGTGCTGGCCACCAGCGTGCTGCCCGGTCCGGTGGCGGCCGTGGCCCTGCGCCGGGCCGGGGTGCGGGCCGTGCTCTCGCCTGATCCGCGGGTGCTGGCCAAACTGGCCGGGCGGTTGTCGGTGCCGCTGCATCGCATGGGTTCGGGCGCTCCGGAGTCAGAGTTGCGTGCCGCGTGGGATGGCGAGGCGCCGGTGGTGCTGTTCGTCGGCCGGGCCGAGACGGTCCGGGGGGTCGACACGCTCATCGAGGCGTTCCCGCGGGTGCGGGCCGCGGTCCCCGGGGCTCGATTGCGGCTGCTGCTGCTGCCCCGACCAGAACTCGACGCCATCGCCGCACAGGCGGCCGCGCTGGGGGATGCGGTGGAGATCAGCACCGAACCCATCGCCGACGTGCTGGCCGCCATGGCGTCGGCACAGGTGGGCACGTGGCCGTTCAAGTTCGACTACACAACGTCGCCACCGGCCATGGCCGTTGCCGAGGCGCTCAGCGTGGGGCTGCCGGTGGTAAGCACCTCGGTGGCGTGTGTCGATGCAGTCCTGGGTGAGGGTGCCCCTGCCCTCACGGTGCCGGCGCAGGACCCGCAGGCGTTGGCCGATGCGCTGATCCGCCTGCTGCGGGACCGGCCGCTGTGGCAGAGGTACGCCGCCGAGTCGCCGGAGTTCGTGCGGTCCCGGTTGGGGTGGGACCAGATGGCCGCCGTCACCGAGGCCGCCTACGACGAGGCGCTGCGCTGACGCTGGCGCCCCACGGCAGCCACCGGCTCGTCCTCAGCGGGAGTCCGATGATGGGGCCGCCCGCTCGTCGTCGGGCCCGGCGACGGTGGCTGCTGCCGGTAAGAACCGCTGCAGCACCGGGGCCAGACTCTGGCGCGAAAACGGCTTGGTCACGAAGTCGTCCATACCGGCCATCAGCGCCTCCTCCCGGGCGCCCGCGATGGCGTGCGCGGTGAGGGCCACGATGGGCAGTTCCGCAGCTTCCGCGCCGGCCTCACCCGCGCGGATCCGGGACACCGTGGCGAGGCCGTCGAGGTCCGGCATGCGCACATCCATGAGAATCAGCCCGTAGTCGCACTCGCTGACAGCGGCCAGCGCGGCCCGCCCGCCGTCGGCCACGTCCACCTCGTAGCCCATGGACTGCACGATGGCTTGGCCGAGGTTGCGGATCACCGCGGTGTCGTCGACCAGCAGCACCCGTTCGCCGTGGCCGTGCCGGTTCGCCGAGGTGGGCGTGGCCGGAATCGACAGGCTGATGCGGGCCTCCTCCGGGATCCTGGCGATCCGCCCCTGGACCGCCGTCACCGCTTGCTCAACCAGGGCCCATCCGCCGGAAGCGATCGGTGCTGCGAAGCCGGTGACGTCAACGAGCAGGGCCGAGCCGTGCAGCGAGATGGCGACGCGCACCCGCCCCGGATCCGGCAGCAGCATGAACTCGGCGAACAGGGCGTCCACGACTCGCAGGAACCCTGCCTTCTGGATCAGCACCTCCTGCTCCAGCGATGGGTCGAGCTGCACCTGCACGCTGCTGCGGTCGTCGTTGAACAGTCGGGCGTAGGCGGTCAGCGCGTGGGTGAGGACCTCCGGGATGCGAGAGGCCACCGGGTGCAAGTTGGCGTAGTCCGGCGGTTGGGCCAGCAGCAGCAACTCGTCCAATCGGTCCAGCAATTCCTTGGTGCTCAGCTCGATGGTGTCGATCAAAGCGGCGGAGGCCTCGGTGGTGGGCTGGTCGCGCAGTTGATCGACGGCGGCGAGGACACCGTGAATGGGCGTGCGCAGGTCGTGGCTGATTGCGGCGAAAAAGGCGGTGCGGGCACGATCGGCGGCCACGGCGGCATTGCGGGCCTGCACGAGTTCGGCGGTTGGCGAGGACGTGTCCGACGCACCAGCGGCCACCGACGACTGTGACCGGCTCCGGCCAGCAGCCTTGGCTGCGGGGCCAGCGGAGCCGGCGGCGGGCGCAGAATGGATCAGGGGCACGTTGTCGCTTTCGACTGGGGGAGCAGATTGCCGGGATGAGGTGCCGTTGAACACTCAAGCGTTGCGCGCACAGGCAGGGCAGGTCTAGGCAAGTCGCGGTATCTTGCGCGGATCATGCGAAGAACTTGAGACGCTCTTGAGGTTTACTGGTGGGGTGAGCGGTCGGGCGATGGTGGCGGGGGTGGCGGCTGGCTGCCTCCTGGTCGGCGTGACCGTGGTGGCCTCCGCCGACACCTTCGACCGTGCCAGCACGACCGGCCCGGTGGTCGACGGCCGCGCATGTTCGGTGATGTGTTCGGACTCGCCCGAGGATGACACCCTCCGGGCGGGGAACGCAGACGCCTGGCCCACGCTGCAAGGGGCGCTCAATGCCGCGCTGCCGGGCACCGAGGTGGCAGTGCCGCCTGGGCGGTTCGTGCTCTCGCACCCGCTGGAGGTGCCGAGCGCCGTCGTGTTGGCGGGTGCGGGTCAGGGCTCGACGACCCTGACGGCCGCGGCCGACGCGGGTGCAAACTTCCGGCACGAGTTCCTGGTGGGCCCCGCTGGTGGGGGTCAGGACGGTGAGCGGCGGACGGTGGTTCGTGACCTGACCCTCGACGGAGGCCATGCCGGGGAGGCTGACCTGGGCGTCGGTGGGGTGCGGATGGGCGACGGGTGGTTGGTCAACCGGGTGCGGCTGGCCAACTTGGGGTACTTCAAGGTGTGGTTGCACGAGGTGGATCGGGTGAGCATCGTCAACAGCGTCTTCGCCGATCACGGCGGTGCCTCCGGCGGTGAGGACAACATCGGGGGCGGCGGTGCAACGGGGGTCGTGATCACGGGTAACACGTTCGAGGAGTCCGCCCGGGGCAATTCGATCGATCTGGTGCGGTCCACGGATGTGCTGATCGAGGGCAACACGATGAGCGGCACCCCGCAGCAGCCCCACAACGTCTACCTGGAGGGGATCGTGGGGGCACAGGTTCGCGGCAACCAGCTCGCCCACAGCAGCATCGCGGTGCAATCCAACGCCGACTATGAGACGCATGGGGCGGTGGTGAACTCCCGTGACGTGGTGATTGAGGGCAACGCGATCACGGATGCCGAGGCACAGGGGATCTCGCTGCGGTACGACGCCCCCAGGCTGGGGCAGCCCGGCACAGTGCAGTCGGGGGCCGTGGGAGGCGGAAATTCCGTGGTCGGCAACATCGTGACCAGGTCGGGGGTGGCCGGCATTGTGGTGATCGCGGCCGCGCCGGGCCTGGTGGGCGAGGCCGACGCGGTGTCCGACAACACGGTGATCGACGCGTTCGCCGACGGCGAGGATTCATGGAACTGCGGCTACGGCATCACGCAGGCGGCCGGCATTGTGATCGGTGCCGGCCACGGGGTCCACGTGCAGCGCAACACGGTCACGGACTCCGGCGTCGGCTCCGCGCGCGTCGGGCTGGCGATCGGCGTGCGCAGTGGCCGCGGCGTGAAGGTCAGCGTGATCGGGGCCGAAACGACCCGGGTGGAGGGAATCGAAAGGTCCGTGGTGGTTCAATCATGAGGCGGTCGTCCGGACCGCTGCGGAGAGGTTGATCCATGGCACAACCACGCGCGCTCCTGGTGGAGGACTCCAAGGAGTTCCAGCTGCTGGGTCGGCGACTGCTTGAGCGGGAGGGGTTCTCGGTCACGGTGGCCGACGACGGTATGCGGGCGCTGGCGCTGGCACGAGAGGTGAATCCGGAGATTGTCCTGCTCGACGTGTCATTGCCCGGTCTGGACGGACTGGAGGTGTGCCGACGGCTGCGGGAGTTCTCGAGCGCGTACGTGATCATGGTGACGGGCCGGACCGACGAGGTCGATCGAGTGGTGGGTCTGACGTTGGGGGCGGACGACTACGTGACCAAGCCGTTCTCGTCGCGGGAGTTGGCCGCGCGGATCGCCGCGATGCGCCGGCGGCCGCGGCCGACCGTGATGTACATGCCGAGTGTGTTCGACGGGCTCACCGTCGATGTGGAGGGTCGCTCGGCGACGTTGGATGGCCAGCAGTTGGCGCTGACACGGATCGAGTTCGACATCCTGGCCGGGCTGAGCGCGAAACCCGGACGTGTGTTCACGCGGGCGCAATTGCTCGATCAGGTGTGGGGTGGGGACTGGTACGGCGACGACCACGTGATCGATGTGCACGTGGGTAATCTGCGAAAGAAGCTCGGCGAGACAGCGTCCAAACCGCGGTTCATTCACACGGTGCGAGGGGTTGGCTTCAAGTTCAGCGCGCCGGCGGAGGCCTGAGGCTCGGGCGCGGCCCGGTGGGTGAGGTAAAGCCTGTGCCGCCCCGGTCGGCGTCCGACGGCTGGGAGGGCAACAATGGGGGCATGCGCATCTGTATCTTGACGTGGCGGGACTTGAAGCATCCGGCGGCCGGCGGCGCCGAGGTCTACACCGAGCAGGTGGCCAAACGTTGGGTGCGCGATGGTCATCAAGTGACGCTGGTGACGGCCGGCGTTGAGGGTGAACCCGCTGAGGAGACCGTCGACGGCTACCGCGTGGTGCGGATGGGCGGTAAGTACACGGTCTATCGCGAGGCTCGCAAGTGGTGGGCGGCCAGCGGCCAGTACGACGGCTACGACATGGTCATCGACATGATCAACACGGTGGCGTTCCGAGCCCACACGTGGATCAAGAAGGTGCCGACCGTGGGGTTCATCCACCAGACGTGCGAGGAGATTTGGCACATCAACGCACCGTTCCCGGCGGACCTGCTGGGGCGTTACATCCTCGAGCCGAGGTGGCTCAAGGCCTACAAGGACATCCCGGTGCTGGCGGTGTCGCAGTCCACGAAGGATGCCCTGGCCCGCTACGGGGCGCGGCGGGTGACGGTGGTGCCCGAGGGGTACGAGCCGGAGTTCACCGGGACGCTGCCGTCCAAGGAGGACGTGCCGACGGTGGTGTGGTGCGCCCGGGTGGTGGATTACAAGCGCCCGTTCGACCTGCTGCACGCTGCTGAGAAGGCGAAGGCGGCGATCCCGGACCTGAAGGTGTGGATGATCGGCGGTGGTCCGCAGCTAGACGAGTTGCGCGAGGCCGCGCCGCCGTGGGTGGAGGTGCTGGGCTTCGTTGATCAGGACGTGAAGTTTGATCGGATGGCCCGGGCGCATGTGCATGTGGCGACGAGTGTGCGCGAGGGGTGGGGGCTGGTGGTCACCGAAGCGGCGGCGATGGGCACGCCGACGATCGGCTACGACGTGCCGGGACTGCGCGACTCGACCCGTGCCGCCAAGGGCGTGGTGATCCCGCCGGAGGTAGATGCACTGGCGGACTGGCTGCCGCCCATGATGGCCAAGTGGCGGGCCGATCCCCCCGCGCCCATGGAGTACGGCGGGGCCGAGTCGTGGGACGTGGTCGCGGCGACGGTGTTCGACGCGGCGGTGGCAGCGGCGGGGCTGGAAGGCAAGGTGGCCCGCGGGACCTGAGGCTGCGGGGCGGGAGTCCGGCGCAGGCTTCGTCCAAGGGATCCGAAGGTTGACTAATAGGACTTAGATCACTAAGTCTTATCTCGTGACCATCACTGTGAACGTGCATGAGTCCAA
>JAUPKO010000318.1 GCA_030837395.1 Actinomycetota bacterium
GCGCCCGCGAATCTGCCGGCGGCCGCACCGGCCCCCGCCCCTGGCTACGGCTACGCGCCCTCCGGCGCCGAGATTCCGGTGTTCCCCAACGGCAAGCCGCGCCTTGATGTGCAGGGCAACCCGGTCAGCGAGAAGTCGCGACTGGCGGCGGCGCTGTTGTGCTGGTTCCTCGGAGTCTTCGGCGTGCACCGCTTCTACGTGGGCAAGATCGGCACCGGTGTGCTGATGCTGGTCACGCTCGGCGGATTGGGCATCTGGGCCCTGATCGACTTCATCATGATCTTGGTGGGTTCGTTCAAGGACAAGGAAGGCCTTCCGCTGGCCAACTGGTGATCGGCGAGGACGGCGGCGTGGTGTCCGTCGTAGTCGATTCATGGTCCTGCCCGACGACGATCTATGCGGGCGCCGGCGCACTCGGGCACCTCGCGGCAGCCGCGGTGCTGCCCGTGGGGTCCTCGGGTATTGGCGACCGGGTCCAACCCGGCGGGGCCTCAGTCCCGGCCGAGGGCTCCGCCGGGGTCGTGCTGCTGACCGATGCCCGGCTCTGGCCGGGGTCTGCGGCGGCCGAGGCACTGACCCGGAGTTTCTCCCCGGCCGAGGTGATAGATCGCAGCGCGGACGAGCGGGACGAGGTTTTCCTGCAACGTGCGCTGGACTCCCTAGCCGCCCATCCCGCGGCCCCCGTGCTGGCATTGGGCGGGGGGTCGGTGCTGGATGTCGCCCGGCTCGCCGCCCTCGCCCGGGTCGACGCCGGATTCGCCGAAGCACTCACCGGCCCCGGGTCCCAGGCGCCGCTGCGGATGTGGCCGGGCGCGCGGAACGCTGCCAACTCTGTCGTGTGCATTCCGACCACCCTCGGCACGGCGGCCGAGGTCAGCCCGATCGCCGTGCTACGCCGGGGCGGCCGGACACAGATGTTCGCAGGTCCCGGGTTGCGGGCGCGGGCGGCGGTCCTCGACCCGGCCGCGACCGCGGGTCACCGTCGCGAAGCCCTGCTCGCGGGCTTGGTGGAGCCGCTGTCCCGCGTCCTGGTACCGGCAGTGACGGGGGCGCCGTTGCCGCTGCAGGACGCGTTGGCGGCGGCCTTGGTTCAAGTATTGCTGGACCTCGGGGATGCAGCCGGAACGAATCCCGATGCCGACTGGCGGCTGACCGCCGCGCTGACCAGCAGCCAGACGCACACGGCGTTCCTCGGGCTGGGCAGGTCTCCATTCGGGCATGCGCTGTGGCCGTTCGCGACAGAGGTCATGGCGGCCATAGGCGTCACCAAGGCGGCGGCCCTCGCCATGCTTGTGCCGCCTTGGCTGCGCGGGTTGGCCGCGGGGGTCCTCGGCCCGGCCTTCGGTTCCGCTGCTCGGGTGCGAACGATCGTGGGGATGCCGCCGGATGAGGCGGCGCAGTCGCTGGCCGGGTGGTTCGGCCGAGGCGGGTTCGCCAGCGGCAGGAGAGGCGAAGCGGGCCCGGGTGGCAGCGCCCGGCAGGGAGTGGCGGCGGAGGTGGCTGCACAGGTGCGCACGACCTGGCAGGCCACTGGCTTCTTCCTGTCTGGTGCGACGGCGGCGGAGATCGATTGGCTGAGTGCCGCAGCGCTCGCCGAGTCGTCCGATCCCTGACCCGGGGAGGCGGTGTGATCGCGCCGTTGCGGGGGCCCCCGACCGTTGGCTACAGCGTCTGCCGCCGCACCATCTTGGCGAACAGGCCCGGCGCCTCGGCAAGTTGGTCGTAAGTGCCCTGCTGCACGATCTTGCCGTGTTCGAGCACGATCACCCGATCGGCGTCGCGGATCGTGCTGAGCCGGTGCGCGATCACCACCCGGGTCACCTGGAGTTGCCCGAAACTCTCGGCAACCTGGGCCTGGGTGACCGAATCCAATGCGCTGGTGGCCTCGTCCAGGATCACGACTCGCGGGTCGCGGGCGATGGCCGAGGCCAGCACGAGCCGCTGGCGCTGGCCACCGCTGAAGGTGATGGCGTTGTCACCGAGCAGAGTCCGCATGCCCATCGGCAGGGCCCGGATGTCGTCCGCGAGGCCCACCTTCTCGGCCGCCGCCCACGCCTGCGCCTCGGTCAGCGGCCAGTCTCCGCGGATGGCCGAGAGGATGTCGCCGCCGGTGATCGAGGCGTTCTGCATGGCGACCCCAATTTGCGCCCGCACCGCTCTGGCATCCAGCGTGGTGAGGTCCTTGGAGTCATAGGTGACGGTGCCGACCTCGGGCCGGTCGAAGCCCAACATGAGCCGCACGAGGGTCGACTTGCCCGACCCCGAGGGCCCCACGATGCCCACGAATTCGCCCGGTTCGATGGTCAGATCGATGTCGGTCAGGACCGTCGCGGTCATCCCGGGATACCGGAACGTCACATTGTTCAACGACACCTTGCCCATCAGCAGGCCCGGGTCGACAGCATCCTCGGCGAGCTCCACCGGCTCCTCCAACACCGGCCGCATCCGGTCGAAGATCGGCACGATGTTGAGGATGTAACCCAAGCTCAGGTCCAACTGCGAGGTGGCCGAGGCGATCTGGCCGAGCGCGGTGATGAACGACAGGAAGGCCGCCGTGCTCATGAGGTTGGGGTTCTGCCCCACCACCGTGAACACGGTCAGCGTCAGCACGGTGGGCAGCGCGGCATACATCGCCGTGCGCACGGCTGAGATCTGCTGGGACGACAGCAGCAGTGTCGCCTGCCGGGCGAAGGTGCGCGACCAGGCGTCCAAGGCGCGGTTCTCGGCGGCCGCGGCTCGCACCTTGTCGATGCCTTGCACCAGTTGCAGCAGCACCGCCGACGCCTGACCCCGGGCGTCGTACATGGCCCGCAGGCGGGTGATCTGAGCCCACGTCAAAGTGGCGCTGACCAGCACCACCACCAGCGTCACCACCAACACGATGGTGGCCAGGCCGGTGTCGTAGAAGAACAGCAACGCAAGGCTGAACACCATCGTCACCAGTGACAGCAGGGTCTGCGAGGCCACCGACGCGATGATTTGCTGGATCATCTCGACCCCGGACACACGCAATGAAAGGTCGGCCACGGAGTAGCGGCGGAAGAACTCCACGGGCAACGCGATCAGCCGGTCCCAGAGCCCGGCCTGCATACCGGTGAGCAAGCGGCCCTGCAGCCGAAGCAGACTGCCTGACCGGCCCAGCAGGAACCCCGTACTGGCGAACACGACGAAGAACAGCAGCACCCCGGCGGCCACGATCACACTCGTGCTGCCCTGCGGCACGAGCGTGCCCAGGACGACACCGGTGGCGATGGGAATCGCCAGCGACAGCACTCCTGCGATCAGGCTGAAGCCGAGGGTTCGCAGGAGGTCGTCGCGGCCCCCCCGCAGGCCCGAACTGAGCAGAGTGCGGATGCTGATGCCTTCGCTGGGCAGCGGCGGGTAGAAAACATAGGCGGTGGGGCGCAGTCCGGCGGCAACCTTGCCCCCGACCCGGACCTTCGAACCGTCGCCGGGGTCGAGCAGGTCGAAGCCGCCGGTGCGGCGGGGCAGCAGAACCACGGGAGCGCCGAATTCGGTGCGGAAGGCGATCATCGCCTCGATGCCCAGCTTCCACCAGCCTTCGGTGAGGGTAACGGCCCGCACCCTGACCCCCGAGGCGCGAGCGATCGAACGCAGCGGGTCGGTGCTCTGCCCCAACGACCAGTCCGGCGGCGCGACGATGCGCATCCCCTGATTACGCCCGAGCAACTCGCAGGCGGCCAGCAGCGGATCGGCCGCGGCCACCAGTTGGGGTCGCGAACTGTGCCCGATCGACTCCAATTCCAGCAGCGCCTCCTCGCGGGCGAGGCGTTCCTGCTTGAGTCGCGCGGCCTGCCGGGTGGCCGCCTCCTCGGGGCGTTGTGAGGCCACGTGTACCAGCGCGTCGAGGATTGCCCGCTGGCTCCAGGCCAGGCCCTCATGGCGCTGCTCGGTGGTGAGGCGGACGGCCTCACGGAAGGCGCCGGTGCCGGCCTGCTCGACCGTGGTGTAGCTCACGCTGCCCAGCGGGATCATGAGTCCGGCAGGCACGGTGTCCTCGCCGACGCGCACCACAGCAGTGTCGGCGGCGAACCAGCCCAGGTGCGGCCGCGAGTTGAGCACCTGCCCGGCAGCGAAGGCGACTTCGGCGCCGTCCTGGTAGTCGCTGGCGGTCACCAGCGGACCGTTGGTGGCCAGTTGGCTTGCCAGGCGGGTGAACCAGTGGTGCACCCCGCGGGACAGCTCGGGATCCAACCCGAGGTCGTCGAGCCAGTCGCGACCGATCTCGGCCACCACGGCGTCGACCCCGACCGCCGTGAGGGTCCAGGTGGTGCCGTTGCGCACGATCGCCTCGGTGCCCAGCAGCAGCGCACCGGCGCGCACCGTGGCGACGTAGAAGCGGCGACCGGTGAAGCCGTCGGCGTTGACCGGGACCAGGAACACGTCCGCTTCGCCGCTCTGCAAGAAGTGGGCGGTGCCGGGGTCGACCAGGGTCAGCGGGGTGCTGGCGTCCAGGTGGCGGGCGCGTCCGAGGAGGGGGGCCATGGTGCGCTACTCCGCCTGCACCAGGGTGGCGTAGCGGCCGCCCTCGGCGATGAGTTGGTCATGGGTGCCGCGCTGCACGATCTCGCCCTTGTCCAGCACGATGATCTCGTCGCAGTCACGGATCGTGCTCAACCGGTGGGCCACGATGATGCAGGTGACGCCGCGCCGGCGCAGGAAGCGGTCGATCTGCTGCTCGGTGTCGGTGTCCAAGGCGCTTGTCGCCTCGTCCAGGATGAGCAGGCTGGGATCGAGCACCAGAGCGCGGGCGATCTCCAGGCGTTGCCGTTGGCCGCCGCTGAAATTGCGTCCGTCCTCTTGCACCTCTGACTGGTAACCGCCGGTGCGGCTGACGATGTCGTCGTGGATGCGGGCGTCCTGCGCGGCCTTGATCAGGTCGGCTTGCGGCACGCTGTCGTCCCACAGCGTGAGGTTGTCCTTGATGGTGCCCTCGAACATCATGATTTGCTGGTCGACGAACGCTACTGAGGTGGTGATGAGGGTGCGGTCCCACTCCTCGCGGGGGTGGCCGTCGAACAGGACCTCGCCGGACCACGGGGTGTACAGGCCCATGATGAGGCGGACCAGCGTGGACTTGCCCGAGCCGGTGCCCCCGACCAGGGCCACTCGCTGGCCGGGTCTGACGGTGAGGTTGAAGTCCTTGATGACAGGTTCCGAGGTGCGGGCGTAGCCGAACTTGACGTTGCGCAGCTCAAGGTCGCCGCGCAGGCGCAGTTTGCCGTCGGTGCCCTGGGTGGCGCGGCGGGTACCGACGAATTGGCTGTCGACGTCGTTGCTCAGCACGTCGTTGATCTGCACCAGTTGTCCCTGCGCGGTCTGCGTCTGCGTGGCCAGGTTGACCATCTCGCTGATGGGGCTCAGGAATGAGGCCATCAGCGACTGGAAGCCCACCAGCACCCCCAGCGTCAGGGCACCGTCCATGACCTGCAGGCCACCGATCATGAGCACCAGCACGGTGGTGACGCTCGAAAGCGTGGTCGGCACCACCGACAGTCCGTTCGTGAGTCGCCCCATCTGCTGACTCGCGATGAGGTAGCGCGCCTGGAAGCCGGCCCAGCGCTCGAAGGCCGAGTCCTCGGCGCCGGCGGTTTTGACCGCTTCGATCGAGGCGACCGTCGACATGCCCAGACCATTGAGGCGGGCGCTCTCACGCAGCTGGAGCTGGTTGGCGGCATCGCGTTGTTTGGCGACGTACACCAACGCGGCCACGTTCAACAGCGAGGCGGCGATGGCGATGGCGGTCAGCAGCGGCGAGTACAGCACCATCGCTAGGGCGTAGATGAGCAAGCCGACCAGGCTCACCGCGGACGTCACCAGTGGCCCGGCCAACAACTGGCTGATGCTGTCGATCTGGTCCAATCGCCCCACCAGCACGCCCGGGAAGCGTTGGGTGAAGAACTGCACCGGCAGGCGCAGCAGGTGCTCGACCATGTGGTAGGAGCCCGCCACCGTGAGCCGGGTCTGCAATCGTGCCAGAAACAGTTGCTGGACGAGGGTGAGCAGACCTATCAGCAGGGCCGCCACTGCGACCGCGGTCAGCAGGCTCGCGATACTCGACGGCACCGGCGAGGCGATCACGGAGTTGACGAACACCGTGGTGAACAGCGGCACCAGCACACCCGGCACCACCAGAAAGAGCCCGGCGATGGCGGCGAGGATGAAGCCCACGCGGCCGATGCGGGTACGCGAGAGGAGGTCCTTGACCCAGGCGTGCCGGGTGCCACCAGGAGTGAAGTCGGGTCCGGGTTTGACTTGCAGCGAGATCCCGCTGTAGGCCCGCTTGGCCTCCTCCAGATCGACCACCCGATGGCCCTCGGCGGGGTCGTTGATCAGCACCGCGTTGGGCCGGAAGCCCTCCAGCACCACCCAGTGCGAGAACCGCCAGAACAGGATCTGCGGCAACTCGCCCTCGGCCAACCGGCTGAACGGCCGGCGGAATCCCTTGGCCTCCATGCCGTAACTGCGGGCGGCGGCCAACATGTTGCTGGCCCGGGAGCCATCGCGGGAGACGCCGCAGGCAGTGCGCAACTCCTCCAGCGGCACATATCGGCCGTGGCTGGCCAGGACCATCCCGAGGCAGGCGGCGCCGCATTCGGTCTCCTCCATCTGCAGCACGGAGGGGACCTTCACCCGCTTGCGCGGGAAGGGTGCCGGCTCGGCAGGTGGTGCTTGGAGGGTCACCGCAGGGCCCCCATCGCCGCACCCGCGACCGACGGGAAGAGCAATTCGATCGGGCGCTCGGAGTTGAGGATCACTTTGGCCGTGACGGGGGTGCCCTGCACGAGGGTGAACGGCGGCCCATCGCCGACCGTCCACGAGTAGCGCGAGGGGGTGTCGGGATTGGGGTCGAGGGCGATCACCGTGAGCAGGCCCGGCTGGTTGCCGAGCGCGAGCTCGACCACCTCCACCTGCATGCTGAGGGCGCTGGCCACCTGCTCGGTGGTCAGCGGGATGCTGCTGACCTCGACGACCCGTCCGACGAGGTAGCCGTAGGTGGAAGAGGGGGCGCTGGAGACTTCCATCTCGACCGGCAGGTCGGCGACGACCGTACCGATCATGGCCGCTGGCAGCAGGGTGTAGACGACGTCGGGCACGTCGATGTTGGTGATGCCGATGGCGGTGGCACCGGCCTCGAGCATGGAACCCGGCGCGACGTAGATGGCCGATACGCTGCCGGCGACAGGCGAGAGTAGTTGGCTGCCAGATTCGAACGTGATCAAGGCCTGCGAGGCGGTGACGTCCTGCCCGGTCTCAACCAGCACCTCCTTGACCAGGCCCTTCTCCGTCGGTGAGACGGTCTGGAAGCCGTTGTCTTTGAGGATTCCGGGGGTGGAGACGGTCTGGCTGATGGTTCCGTTGAAGGCCCATACCAAAGCGCCGACCACCAGCAACGCACACGCGATGAGGACGAACAGTGTCCACTTCGGGGCCAGCCTCACCACTCGGTCGATGGCATCGGCGGACTGCGCGATGGGCTCGCCCAGACCCGTGTCTGTGGTGGCGGGTTCGGTGGTCATCCGAAGGTCCTCGCGTCGGGGGCGGCCGGACTGGTAGCAACACCAAGCAGGGTGATGGCGGCCAATCCGTGGGCAACAGAAAGGTTACGGCTATCGGGAGCGAGCATGTCAGAGAACCAGCGGCCGTTCCCCCGGGAGGGGGCGCGCAGCAGGTCCCAGGAGGTCTCGAAGGCCGCCGTCCAGGCGGGATCGCAGGTGGTGCGGGCATGGGTGGCGGCCAGGTGGGCGCAGTCCAATAGTCGGGTGCTGGTGTCGGCCCGCAGTAGCCAGCGTTGCGGCCACTCGGCAAGGGGCAACGGTTCGCCCACGATGCACAGCACGGCGGCATCCACCGGCCGCCAGTCCTCGGCCGCGACGGCACGCACGGCGGGGAGGAGGTGCTGCACGGTCGATTCCAGACCCCACCGGTGGGCGGCCATCAGGCGGCCACCGGTCACCGAGGGCAGCGAGTACGCCCACGGGTCGTCGATCGCGTCGTCCCGGCCGGGGCGGTTCGGTGCGGTGGTGAGGGCGTCGACCATTCGATCGACCGCGTCGTCGCGGGTCAGACTCGGCGGCAGCCAGGCCAGGGCCAGCAGGGCGCCGGCCACCGGATCCACCGTCGGCCCGGCCGGATCATGCGCGGCAGCTGCCAGGACCGTCTCGATGATCCCTTCGGCGGCCTCGGCGAGGCGGGTATCATCGACCAGGGTGGCGGCTCGGGCGAGGGCGTAGAGGGTGCCGGCCGGGCCGGTGAAAGCGTCCGCGCCGGACCATCCCAGGCGCAGTCGCGGGAGCCGCTCGGCACAGGTCAACAGGGTGCGGATGCCGACCTCCCGGGCCCCGGCCGGGGCGGGGTCATCGGTGGTGGCCGGCGCGTGCCGCAAGGCATCGGCGGCCACCAGCGCGAGACCGATACCCGCCTCGCCGAGCAGGCCCGGACCCAGCCGCTCGTGATGCCACCGGTGCCGCGCTGGGTCGTAGTCCAGGCCCAGCCAGGCAACGGCGTCGTTGTCCCGATGGTGGGCCAGCCTGAGCAGGGTGTCGGTCGGGTCGGGTGGGGGCAGGGGTGCCGGACCGTCGGGTGCGGGCCGGGGCGCCGGACCGAGGGAGGCCGGCGGGCGGGTGCCAGAGCCTTGTGCCGGGGCCGGTACGCGAACACTTCTGACCGGGTCCGTCATGGCCACGGCGGCGAACAGCGCCGCCCGCAGGTCGTCGGCGCCATTGTCGGTGGCATCTGCGCCTGCGGCCCGGAGCATTTCCAGTCGGCGCAGGGCCTCGTCTGCGGGTGACCCGGCCAAGGCCGACGGGATGCGCCCGCCCCGGTCCGTCAGGACGTCGGTGCCGTCGACCGGCACCGTGAACAGCGGCACGTCCAATTCGCGCAGAGACACCTGCTCGGCCTCGATCAGCGCCGTGGGACAGGTCCCGAACGCCCGCCACAGGCGCTCGAGGACCAGTTCGCGGTCGACGCCGTCGGCGAGCGCGGCCGCCGTCAGCCCCTGTTGGCCCAGGCGCACGTACACCTGCGTGGGTCGCACCACGAAGCGAACGTCGGCGTCGGTAGCCCGCTTGATGAGCGCAGTCGGGTTGGGCAATGCTGCCAGGCGCTCGCCGGCGGCGAGGTAGCCGGCGATCACCTCGGCCGTGTGGTCGGCGACCGGGATCCGTGCGCCGGCCACCGTCGGCAGCGCCGATCCCGTGGCCAGCGGCAGGCGCTGGCGGCGCAGGCGGGGCCCCTGGTCGGTCATCACCAGGGAGGAGACGTCGTAGGGCGTCGAGCGCTGTGACGGTCCGGCCATCGCACCGATGTCGACGCTGGCGGTGCCGGCTGGCCCGTCCACCGGGCTGGTCACCATCGACGTGGCGGTAGGGGTGTTGGCGAGCACCTCGGCCACTCCCACACCCGGTGCCGTCGCAGTTGCCGCACCCCGCCAGCCGCCGCCTGGGCCGATGGCGGTTTCGAGGTCGACCAGTACCGGCTGGTCCGCGGCGGCGATGAAGTTCTCGTGGTGCAGGTCGGTGGCGCCCAGCGCCTGCAGTACCCGCAGCGCCGCCCCGGCCCGGGTGAAGTAGGCGGCCGGGTCCGGGCACTCGACGGGAAGCACCTCGCGAACCCAGGTGTGGTCGCGGTGGGCGTGGGTCTCGGGCAGGACCAAGCCGAATTGGGTATCGGCGTCCACGGCCGCATACATCGCGGCGACGACCGGCAACGGTCCGGCCGACCTCGGTTTGAGGAACCAGCGGGTGCCGTCGGCCAGCCGCACGGCCGCAACCCCGCGGCCGTCGGCATGCTGGTCGCCGGCGCCGGTGGCGATCGACTGGACCTCGGCCCCCTGAGCGAGGTCGGGCAGATCGGTGCCGATCCGTTGCACGATCTCGGCCGTCACCGTGTGCCATTGGCGCCAGACCGTGCCCATCAGCCGCGCCATCACCGGTAGCCGCCGCCACAGCTCCAGCCAGTCGCCGGCGGAGTCCTGGGTGAACAACCCGGCCTCGCCGGCCCGCGCCCGGCGCTGCACCTCGGCCATCAGGTGCGGCCCCGCCACGGGCAGCAGTCGCCGCGCCAGCGACAGGGTCAATTGCCGTGCCGCTGCCGGGCTGATCGGCGCCCGTGCCTGCTCCCGCCACACCTCCACGGCCTCGGCGGCCTCGGCCAACCAGGCTTGGAAGCCGGGGAAGAACTGCCAGGGCTGGTCCGGATCGACCCACTCCGGCAACTCCGGACCGGTGACCTCCCGCAGCGGTGGCCACGGCTGGTCGGCTGCGTGCTTCGCCTGCGCCAGGAGCCGATACAACTCCAGGGCGGCGCGCCCCCAATCCGGCAGTGTCCCGGCCTCGGTGTCCACCGGCCGGACCTCGCCGAGGGCCAGTTGCCACTGCTCGGCATTCAGCCCGCGCGCGGCCAGCACCTCCTCGCCCCGCGCCGCATCGCCGTCGGCGACCGCCGTCAGCCAACGCTCGAACCGTTGTCGTCCGAGGTCCGACTCGGTCGGGAGCAGCCACGACTGGGTCAGTCGTTCGTCGGGGGACGAGGCCCTGGCCAAGGCCATCAGCAGCGCCGACCGGCCGGCTTGCTCGTGGGAGTGGGGCGCCGGTGTCGGACGCCCGGCGTCGTTGTCGTCCTCGGTGACCGTGGTGCTAGTCGGCATCAGGGTGGCCGCCGGAACCCTCGAACAGGGCCCCCGTGAGGCTCTCGAGGGCCGAGGCCGTGGCGCGGCGGGCGAGTTTGGCGCGCACGAGTTCGTACCGCACGTCGGAGATGTCCTTGAATCCGCTCTCGAACGCCCACACGTCCAGGCCGACGGTCGGGCGCCAGGGGGTCTCGCGGGCCTGGTCGCGGATCAGGTCGATCAGGTCGGCGTCGTCGCCGCGGAACTCGAAGTCCGGGTGCGCGGCCGAGAGAATCTCCTGTTGGTGGGCAGCCGCCTCGGCCACCGCCACGTACCGCGATCGCAGTCGCAGTTCGTCGAGTACCTCCTGGGTGGTGCGCTCGAGGTACTTGCGGCTGACGTACCAGTCCCGCAGCCGCCGACGCACCGCCTGGCGGGTGATGAAGTCCTCGAACTCATGCTCGGTCAGGTCGTTCGCGCTGCGCCAGCCGGCGACGTCCTCCGGCGTGCGCAGGCGGCGGTCGGCGCAGAAGCGTACCCGCTCGGCATCGACTTCCTCCGGGCTCACGTCCACCTGCAGCAACTCGCCGAGCACGTCGACCAGAGCGCCGTGCAGCGCGTTCTCGTTGACCTCGCGGAAGTCGCCCAGGTGCAGCGCGGCGTACGAGCTCACGTCCGACAACGGCACCTGCAC
>JAUPKO010000319.1 GCA_030837395.1 Actinomycetota bacterium
AGAACCATAGCGGTGAGGCGGCTAGCAGTGATGGCGCCACGCCCAAGCTGATGAGAAAACGAGATGGGTGAGGGTCGACACGGATGGCGATGGCACACACGAGCGCGATGAGACGGCGTGCGAAGGATCGTCGGGGGCGGGCAACTCGGGTCGGGTTGGCAGCGGGGATCGGGGCGGCGGGGGCGGCGATCGCTGTACTGGGCGCAAGCCAGCCGGCGCAGGCCAACTATCCGGGACCGCCGCCGGACCTGCCCACGGGCGGTGTGACGCCGTTCGGCCTCTATGAGGACGCCCCCGTCGGCTGCCCCACCACAGCCCCGGCCGGCACGATCCCAGTGGGCACCAACGTCACCGACCTGTGCGAGAAGGCCGTTCGGATGGCGCCGACCGCCAAAGCCGCGGCGGCCATCCGCTACGCCTTCTCCAAACTGGGCGCCGAGTACGACCAAGCCAACCGCAGTTCCATCAATCCGCCGATCTTCGACTGCTCCAGTTTCGTCGCGCGCGCGTACGACGCCGCCGACGCGTTCATCTACAAGGATGGTGCCGTCAAGCGCTGGTACCGCCCGGATTACAGCTTCAGTTGGACCGGCGCCTACATGCCCACCGCGTACACGGGCTCCAATCTGCAACGCCTGGGCGGCGGCACGACGCTGCAGCCCGGCGATGTGCTGATCCAGTTCGACGGCTCGACCCCGGCCAACTCGGCCGGCAACGCCGGGCATGCGCAGATGTACATCGGCGACGGCCGGGTGATCCAGTCCGGCGGTAGCCACCCCGACTCGCTGGTCAACGTCGCCGCTCGGGGCAACTACCTGAGCAACGAGTGGCTGTTCCGCTATGGCTCGACGCCCACCGAGGAGCCGATCTTCACCAAGTGGACGGCGCTGGGCGGCGCCGCGGGTCTGGCAGGGTCGCCCACCGCCGCGCAGGAGGCTGCCGCCGGGGATGCCCGGTTACGACGGTTTGAGCGCGCCTGGATCTTCTGGTCCCCGCGCACGGCCGCCCAAGAAGTCCATGGCGGCATCCTGCTGCGGTACCTGCAGACCGGCCGTGAGACCGGCGCCCTGGGACTGCCCACCAGCGACGAGCGTGACGGCAAGGTGACCGGCTCCAAGGTGAGCACCTTCCAAGGTGGCGCCGTCTATTGGTCGCCGGCGACCGGCGTCAACGAGGTGTTCGGCGAGATCGGGAAGGGCTACGCCACCGCCGGCGCCGAAGGGTCCGCCCTGGGCCTGCCGATCGGCCGGGAAGAGGCTGGACCGTTCGTCGGCTCACGTCAACAGCGGTTCGCCGGTGGATCGATCTACTTCTCGCCGAGCACCGGGGCGCAACCGGTGGTCGGTGTCCTCGACACCCAGTACCGGCAGGGCATCACCGCCACGTGGATCGGCCTGCCCTCCGCCCCGGCGCGGACGGCGGCCGTGGCCGGTGGCACCGTGCAGGACTTCCAGCGGGGTCGCCTCTACCATTCGGCCACCACCGGCGCCCACGAGATCTATGGGGCAATTCTGGAGCGCTACAAGGCGATCGGCGCCGAGGCGTCGGCCCTGGGCCTGCCGACCTCCGGGGAGTTGCCCGGCGACACCGCCGGCTCCCGCAAGCAGGACTTCCAAGGTGGCACCATCTACTTCTCGGCCGGCACGGGCGCCGTCGAGGTGATCAAGCCGGTGAAGGTTCGCTACGACGCGATCGGCGCTGCGGCCTCCCCACTCGGTCTGCCGGTGCAGCGGGCCACCTCCGTCTCCGGCGCCACCATGCAGTTGTTCCAGAACGGCGCGATCTACGTGCTGGCCGACGGCAGGGCACTCGAGGTTCGCAACGCCATGTGGGTCGGCTACAAGGGCATCGGTGCCCACGCGTCGCCGCTCGGTCTGCCGGTGTCCTTGGTGCGGTCCGGGGCCATTGCCGGAACCACTGCGCAGGACTTCCAGTTCGGCACGATGTATTGGTCGGCGGCGACCGGCGCTCATGAGGTGTACGGCGCGATTCGCAGCACCTACCAGGCGATGGGGGCGGAGAAGTCCGCCCTCGGCGTGCCCACCAGCGGTGAGACGGCCGGGCCTGTGGCCGGCACCCGCATGAACACTTTCAGCAAGGGCGCGATCATCTGGTCGGGGCAGACCGGCCCGCAGGTGTTGCTCGGCGCCTTCGCCACGAACTACCTCAATGACAGTCTGGTGCGGCGGATCGGGCTGCCGACCGGCAGTGAGCGGTCCGGCGCCGTGGCCGGCACGAAGGTGCAACCGTTCCAGTACGGCAGCATGTATTGGTCGGCGGCGACAGGTGCCCACGAGGTATTCGGTGCCATCCTCGCGCGGTACCAGGCGATGGGGGCGGAGAAGTCCGCGGCCGGCCTGCCAACGGCCGGTGAGGATGCCGCAGCCGTGGCCGGCGCCCGGGTGACGAGGTTCCAGAAGGGTGCCATCTATTGGTCTGCCGGCACGGGTGCCCGGGAGGTCCTGGGCACTATCAACGCACGCTACGACGCTCTCGGTGCCGCCGCCTCGACCCTGCGGCTGCCCACCGGTTCGGCACAGGTGGTGACCGGCGGCATGACGCAGCCCTTCCAAGGCGGTGCCGTCTATCTCGTCGCCGGCAAGGCCTATGAGGTGACCGGGTCAATCTGGGCGCGCTATCGCGCCATCGGGGCCCAGGGATCGGTGCTTGGGCTACCTGCAAGTGCGCCGAGGGCCGCCGCGGTGGGCGGGGCGACGGTGCAGAGCTTCGCCGGGGGCCTGCTCTACTCGGGCACGGGCATTGGCACCAACGAGGTCTACGGCGCCATTGCCGCCCGCTACCGGGCCATGGGTGCCGAAAGGTCTGCTCTGGGGCTACCACTGACCGGCGAGGTCGCCGGGCCGGTGGCCGGGTCACGGATGACCCGCTTCGTCGGCGGCGTGATCATCTGGTCGCCGAGCACCGGCGCGCGGGATGTCTACGGCGCGATCGGCGGGCTCTATCTGAGCAGGGGGCTGGCCGCGCAGATCGGTCTGCCCACCGGTTCGGAACGGGCCGGTTCCGTGGCGGGGGTGCGGGTGCAGGACTTCCAGCGCGGCACGATGTATTGGGCCGCGGCCAGCGGCCCGGCCGAGGTCCACGGTGCGATCCGTGATCGCTACCGCGCTCTCGGCGCCGAGAAGTCGACGCTGGGCCTTCCGATCGGCGTGGAATACGCCACTAGCACTGGCCGCGCCAACGACTTCCAGAAGGGTCGGATCAGTTGGGATTCGCGGACCGGTGCGATCACGGTGACTGTCCGCTAGCGATGCTGGCGCAACACGGGTGACACGGCGGGTGTATCGGCGTGGCCGGTGCACCCCGGCCAGCGATAGCCTTCGAATGGCGCTTCCCCCATCACGAGAGGTATCGACATGGATTTCGCACTCAGCGAGGCGGCCCGCGACTACGCCGCCCGCACGGAGGAGTTCCTGGCCGATGCCGTCTACCCGGCCGAGCCGGTGTACGCCGCCCAGCGGGCCGAGCTCATCGCGGCCGGCCGGCCCTGGGACCTGCCGCCGGTGATGGAGCAGCTCAAGGTGCGGGCCCGGGCGGCCGGGTTGTGGAACCTGTTCCTGCCCGACAGCCATGACCCCGCTCACGGGTTGAACGTGGCCGAGTACGCGGTTGTTGCTGAACTCACAGGGCGTTCGCCGGAAATCGCGCCCGAGGCCATGAACTGCGCCGCGCCGGACACGGGCAACATGGAGATTCTGCACATGTTCGGCACACTCGAGCAGCAGCGGGAGTGGCTCAATCCGCTGCTCGCCGGCGAGATCCGATCTGCCTTTTGCATGACGGAGCCGGCCGTGGCGTCCTCCGATGCGCGCAACATTGCCACGTCCATCGAGGCCGACGGTGACGACTTCGTGATCAACGGTCGCAAGTGGTGGAGCACCGGAGCTATGGACCCGCGCTGCCGAATCCTGGTGGTCATGGGCAAGACCGACCCCGACGCCGACACCTACCACCAGCAGTCGATGATCCTGGTGCCGATGGACACCCCGGGGGTGACGGTCGTCCGCTCATTGCCGGTGTTCGGCTACCACGACCAGCACGGGCACGCCGAGATCGTGTTCGAGGACGTGCGGGTGCCGGCGGCGAATCTGTTGGGCGAACGCGGTAGCGGCTTCGCGATCGCCCAGGCCAGGCTCGGCCCCGGCCGCATCCACCACTGCATGCGCGCCATCGGCACGGCTGAACGCGCGCTGGAGCTCATGTGCGACCGCGCCCTGACCCGGGATGCGTTCGGCGGTCCGCTGGCCCGCCAGGGTGTGATCGGCGAGTGGATCGCCACCTCCCGAATCGAGATCGAGCAGGCCCGCCTGCTGGTGATGAAGGCCGCGTGGATGATCGACAACTACGGCGCCAAATCGGCCCGCAAGGAGATCGCCGCCATCAAGGTCGTGGCCCCCAGCATGGCGCTTCGGGTGGTGGATCGGGCGATCCAGACCTTCGGCGGTGCTGGAGTGGCCGACGACGTGCCGTTGGCGTCCTGGTGGGCCGGATTGCGTACCTTGCGCATCGCCGACGGGCCCGACGAGGTGCACATCCGTGACGTCGCCCGACTCGAGCTGCGCGAACGAATCGTGGCGCTGGGCGAAGGGGCGGGCGGGCGATGACCGGTCCGGGGCAGGATGCCCTCGACACCGCGGCCGAGGCACGTGAGGTGCGCACGGAGGATTCGTTCGACCTCGACGCCTTCGACCCATGGTTGCGCAGCGTCCTGGCCGCGCTCGGTGATGGCGACATGCCCGATGGAGCGCCGCTGGTGCGACAGTTCCCAGGCGGGGCGTCGAACCTCACCTATCTCGTGCGCTATCCGGGTGCGGCCGACCGCCCGGATCGGGATCTCGTGCTGCGCATGCCGCCCCGGGGAACCAAGGCGGCGTCAGCGCACAACATGCGTCGCGAATTCGAGATCCAGTTGCGGTTGCGCGCGCAGTTCCCCACAGTTCCACAGGTGGTGGTGTACGCCCCGGAGCAGGACAGCCCGCTGGGGTGCGAGTTCTATGTGATGGAGCGGGCCGAGGGAGTGATTCTGCGCGCCGACCTGCCCCCGTCGGTCGCGGCGAATCCCGCCGCTGGTGCGCTGGGGTCGATGTTGTTCGATCTGCTGGCTGACTTGCACAGCGTCGACGTGGAGCAGGCCGGCCTGGCCGAGTTCTACCGGGGTTCGGGTTACGTGGCGCGGCAGGTGGAGGGCTGGGCGGGCCGCTATCGCGCATCCCGCACAGAGGACTCGCCCGACGGTGAGGCGGTCATGGCGTGGTTGGCCGAGCACCAGCCCGCCGATGTCGGGGCCCGGCTGATCCACGGCGATTGGCGCTTCGACAACCTGGTGCTGTCGCCGCAGAACCTCGCCCCGGTGGCCGTGCTGGACTGGGAGTTGGCCACCGTGGGCGATCCGCTGATGGACCTCGGCGCCTCGCTTGCCTACTGGGTGCAGGCCAACGACGACGACTTCTTCCAGGGTTTCCGGCGGCAGCCGTCCACCGCACCGGGCATGCCCACGCGGCGGCAGATCGTCGAGCGCTACCTGGACCGCACCGGCTACCCGTGCGATGACTGGCGGTTCTACGAGGTGTTCGGGCTGTTCCGGTTGGCCGTGATCGCCCAGCAGATCTGGTACCGATACTCCACGGGGCAGACCAGCAATCCGGCGTTCCGGCAGTTCGGCCCGGCGGTGGACTACCTCATGTGGCGGTGCGGGGACCGAATCGGCTGATTGAGCGAATACCAGCCGTGGCCAGCGTGAGCCAGCCCTTCAGCGACCGCAGTGACACCCGCGGCACGGCGGACGTCTCGATGATCGGCCAGCCGCGGGCTTCGGCGATCTCGCGCAATTCCGGCTCCGGGTGCACCACGACCGGGTGGCCCACAGCCTCCAGCATCGGCAGGTCCGAGGCCGAATCCGAGTAGGCGTAGCTTGTCGCGAGGTCGTAGCCGTACTTGGCCGCGAGTTCTCGCATCACGGCCACCTTGCCCTCGCGGTAGCAGAACGGGCCGGTGAGTTGGCCGGTGTAGACGCCGTCAGCATCGCGGGCGGCCGTGGTGCCGCCGCCATGGCTCAGCCCGGCCTCGTGGGCGAAGCGCGAGACGATCTCGGTGGGGCTGGCCGAGAGCACCAGCCGGTCCTCGCCGCGGGCGGCGTGCTGCGCCAGCACGGGTTCGAGTTGCGGCCTGATGGACGCGACCAGAGCGGGCAGGAAGGTGTCGCCGAGGGCTTCCACGTCGGCGGCTGGATGGCCGGCCACGGCTGCCAGGATGCGGTCGCGCACCTGGGCGGACCTCTCGTCGGTGGCGCCGCTGAGCAGGAACGACACTCCGTTGCGTAGGTCGCGCACGAGTTCACTGGGTGTCATGAAGCCCGCCCGGAACGCGGCCTTGGCCAGCGGGATGTTGGCCGACCCGGGGATCAGCGTGCCGTCGAGGTCGAAGAATGCTGCGGTGGGGTTCGTTGAAGTCATGCCTCAAGTCTGCGGCAAGACCGGGCCCACCGATACCGGCGCGATAATGAACCGTACGCAACTGTTTAGCGTAGCGTGATAAAACGCCGGGGTGCTACGGTCCGTGGATGGATGGCGCCAGGGTCAGCGGTGAGGGGGGCGGGGCTGCGCCGTCCGGGGGCCTGCGCCGGCCGTGGGCCCACGTCGACACCGAGATCGTCCCGGCGCTGAC
>JAUPKO010000320.1 GCA_030837395.1 Actinomycetota bacterium
GGAGAGCGTCCGCTTCACACGCGGAAGGTCGCTGGTTCGATCCCAGCCGGGACCACCATAAAAGTCCAGCTAGAGGCGGTTTTCGCGATATTCGCTGGGCGAGTGCCCGCGAAAGATGACACAAAGTGACACATCAGGCCTGGAATCGGCTCAGCCGCTGGGGACGTGACATATCCGTCGGTGTCATCCCCAGACGCGGAACACTTCGAGAGGGTGTCTGTTGATTCCGCGTAGCCGGCGGGAACTAACCGCTTTTCGTAGAGCCTTTGTCGCCGTGCAATGCGCCGCTGAAAGCGGTTGCCGCCTCGGCCAGCGCGGTGTCATTGGAATGCGCATAGACGCTCAACGTGAACCGCGCATCGGTGTGTCCGAGCCAAGCGGCGATGACCGCGGCCGGAACCCCGTTGAGGTGCATGACCGTGGCGCAGGAGTGGCGGGCGTCGTGTAGACGGACGTGGGGGAGTTTCGCGCCCTTTAGGGCGTCCGACCACGCATGGGTGAGGCTGTCGGGGTGCGGCGGGTTGCCGACGTCGTCGACGACGACCAGGCCGGAATTCGGCCACTTGTTGCCGAGCTGGAACTGGAGCTGCTGCTGCCGCTTGCGTTCTGCGCGCAGCGCTGCAGTGAGGTCGGCGGGCAGCGGGAGCGTTCGGACGCTTGAAGCAGTCTTGGGCGCACCGGTCCTGCTGCCGCCGGCGACGGCCAGGCGCGCGGAAGTGATCGACAGGGTTCCGGATTTCAAGTCGATGTCGGTCCAGCTCAGCGCGAGGATTTCTCCGCGGCGCAGTCCGTAGCAGGCCAGGCGCCAGGCGATGTGGAAGGCGTCTGCAGCGGTGGCGCGCAGCAGGATGGCGATCTGCTCAGCGCTCAGTGTCGTCAGCGCCGGCCGCGTCGACGGCAACGGCTTCACCAAGGCGGCGGGACTGCGCACCACGATGCCCTGCGCCTGCAGGTCGGCGAAGATCGACCGAAGCCGAGCCAGCATCGGGTTGATTGACGACGGGGCCCATGGGTCACGGATCTTCTTGGCGTTCTTCCTGAGGGTCTGCGGCGCGTGCCAGGTGCCGGTCGCTGACTGGCCCTCACGCAGCGCGGTCACCACCGCCTCGATGTCGGCCTTCGTTAGGGTCTGCACCAACTGGTCGCCGAGCGCATCGACGATCGGCCGCAGTGCGGTGATGTACGCCGCGCGCGTCTTCGGCCGGATCCGCTGGCTTGCCAACCAGGCGTCGACGGCCTGGCGGAGGGTGAGCTGGCTGGGGGCAACGTGGACACCCCGGCCGCGGTCAGCGGTGACGCCAGAGTGGTGGTCGATCGCTGCTTTCAAGGTCCGGAAGCGCTTCCGGGACTGCTGCCGGCGGCCCTCGGCGCCAGTCGTATCCACCCGCACCTCATAACGGCGGCCGGAGGGCAGATCCAACACCGTGACGTAATCGGGAACGCGCGCCATGCACTAGAGCGTCGCAGGAACGCTCCATGCACGGAAACGGTTTCGGTGCGACACGCGGAGCTCGGGGTGTCGTCCGCGCCGCGTTCGTCGCTCGTCGTTCCCATGCATCACCCTGTGCAGCATGAGCGACAACGACACGCGACTGGCAGAGGCAATCGCCGCCCTGGTCTCAGCGGCCGCTGCGACGGCGACGTCCCCGGCGGTGCCGGAGACCGTGCTGACGGTTGACGAGGTTGCCGACCGTCTCAAGATCAGCAAGAGCCTCGTTTACAAGTCGATCAGCGATGGTCAGATGCGCAGCATCAAGATCGGGAAACGTCGCCTGATTCCGGCCAGCGAAGTGCAGCGGCTGATCAAGTCGGCGGCGTGACCACTCCGGCCTCCGACGTCCCGATCCTCGACGCCGCGTGCCCGCCCGGGTCTGACCGGGACATCGTCGACGAGTTCGGTCTTGTAGAGCCGTTCGGTGCGGAGCTCGACAGCTGGTACGGCCTGCCGGTGCTGCTGGTGTGGACCCTGGCCGGTGACATCGAGGTGGAGCTGGGCTCCGACAGCTCGACACTAGTGACATCCGCACTCTGCGCGCTGCGGTAGCCGCGTACGACGCGCCGGGTAGCGGAGCTGTCTTCAGCTGAACTAACAGTGGAAACCGCCGCGGCCGTGCCGGCCCGTGGTGATCGCCGCCTGGCTTGGCCATCCTGACGGTGGCTGCTGGCGGCCTCTCCGGCTGGAGTGGGCGCAGACGAGGTCACCGTCGAGGTGGTGACGGCCGGTGAGTTCGAGATCGCGGAGGCACAACGAGTACGTACCCAGGACGAGGAACGTACCTGCTGTACCTCTTCCGTGCCGCCCGGGCGCCAACCGCCCTACAGCCAGCCGTTCCGCCTGAGCGCGGCGGCGAGGCGGCGCGACTCCAGCGGATGTGCCTCGATGCTGGCCAGGCGGCCGACGTCGTCGAGGCCCTCGGAGTCCATCGCCTCCTCCAGCGCCGGGATCAACCGCTGCCGCGGGGATCGGAATCTCGTGCCGCGCAACATGGCCGAACTCGTCTACGCACCGCGGAGGTGAGCCCGCATCCCGGACCTCAA
>JAUPKO010000321.1 GCA_030837395.1 Actinomycetota bacterium
CGCAGGCCGCTGGTAGCCACTGGACGCAGGTCGGGGTCGCGGGTCTCCCAACCGGTCGACGTCCTCCACCACGGGTTGGTCTGGGTGAGCTCCCGGCTCTTCTCGCCCAGAGCAGTCACGATCTACCCGCCTTCTCCTGACACAGGGCCAGAGGTCCATGTCTTCGCAGATCAGATGCCACTTCGGGCGACACGTGAGCCTGTGCGCGTTGAGGAGTGTACCCCTGACGAGCCATGAGACGTTGAGGAACGTACCCCTGACGGGTTGTTGGGCGTTGAGAAACGTACCCCTACCAGCCCGCATGCTTCGGATCGGCGCATGGCCAGCGAGGCCGGCCGGCCATCGGGGACCCCGGACGCCGAGGCCCTGAGGCCCCCGCGCCAGTGGGGATCATGCTCCGGGTGGTGTCGTACCACCCGGGACAACGGCCGAAACCCCAACCACTGTCGTGCAGCACCTTCAGGCACGCGCAGAGCATCGCCCCACGTCATCAGGTAGGCCGGCTAGCAGCGTGATCGAGGTGTCGCTCATGCGCATCGTCGCCGGGCGCTGCATGAGCGCGCCGCTGTCGTGCCCTGGAACCGTGACGGTCCTAACGAGCGTGAAGCCGCGCCGGGCGTAGTACGCCTGCAAGCGGGTGTTGGTACGCCAGCAGTCCAGCCGTAGCCAACGCTTGCCGTACTCAGCGGCGCGGCTGCACGCCCAGTCCAGGAGGACGTCGCCCAGGCCGGTTCCGCGTCCTTGTGGTCCGATCATGAACTTGTACAGGTAGAGCGCGGCGTCCAGGTCGTCGTCGGGGGTCCAGAAGTCCAGGTCCGGGCCGGCCAGACTGAAGGAGGCGACGATGTCGCCCGCGGCAGTCTGGACGACGAGCGTCGTGCCGGTGGTGATCCCGGCCCGCCCTTGAGCTCGTCATTTCTCGGAAAGTGGCGAGATTTCCTCAGAGGCCCAGTACTCTCGCAGGCTGCCGATTTTCTTGTTCGTGGCGAACTCCAGGACGGCGATCTCTCGCATCCTCTTCCTAGCAACCTTGGGCAGGTCATCGAACTCAGCTTCCCATTCGACGATCGCCGTGTTCCCGTCGAGGTACAGGCTCAGAAGCTTGCAGGTGATATTTCCCTGCGACTGAACGACCTTCTCTGTCCAGTAGTTGCGAATGCCGACATTCGTTCGGATCGGCTCGCCAAGTACCCGCTCGTGATAGGTGGCATCGTCCGTGAAGACTGTCACGATGAGATCTGGGTCTTGAGTGACCCATGCCTGGATGTAGGTCTCGACGACGCTCAAGACATCTTGCTTCGTGAGGCTCACTCTGATTCGCTCTTTTCCAGCACGGCGGACGCCGTCATGGGGGACCTGTCGGTGTACTGCGTCAGGAGGTCGTTGACGGTTGCGGGGTCCTTCAGACTGACGTGGGGGTATCCGGATGGGCCGACCGAGGCGGGGTCGAGGCGCACCCACGTCCAGGGCATGGCATCGACTCTGACGTCGGAGGTGAAGCTCGTGTAGTAGCCCGTCATCACATTCTCGCCGGGAAGGATCGCGAGATGGACCGACCCGAAGTACCGCGTGTCGCTCATATTCTTCCAGAAGCCGATGAAATGACGGTTCGCCAGTTGGGCTTCTATCTCCGTCCGGAACGGAGGAAAGTGGTCCTGTGTGCGCGGTTCAGGTGAGTAATTGGTGGACGTGAGACGTCTACCCGACTGCGGAGTGATACGGGTGATATCCGCATGCGGCTTCGGTCCCTGATCGGAGTGGAAGCGGTACGCGGTTACCCACAGCCCATCAAGAATCGCGGGTGAGAATGTGCTGGGAACAGACTCCAGAACACTCTTCCGGGTGCGGACAAACGCTCCTTGCCCCTGCCTGGACACGATGAGCCCGGCACCTTGGAGCTCGCCCAGAGCGCGTTTCACCGTACCCACCGACACTCCGAACATATCGGCGAGTCGCTGATGTGTGGGGAGCTTGACGCCTGGACCCAGGACGCCGAGCTCGATCTCCTGGCGCAGCGCAGCGGCCACCTGTGCATACGGGGCCCGTGCATCGTCGGGGTCGAGCGAAGCGATGTCCATGCTGGACATCGTACAACCTAGGCACCATAGCCAACCTATTGACTAAGCTGCACAGGCTGTCTATGGTGTGCAGTGAAGGCGCTTAGCCAGCCATCACGTCAGCGAGGGTGCTGGTCGAGTGCTCCCATGGATCACGTTGACCCAACGCGATCCACATCAGACGGCCTCCGGCCGGTGACGCAACACCGACCGGAGGCCTTGATCCGTCCTGTTAAGGAGGTCAGACCCGTGTCTATCTTGTCGCGTCGTGACGGGCCACGTGCGGGCAACGTGCCATCGCTCGAAGATTCTGGGGACTGGCGGGTGGGTGCTGCCTGCCTGGCGAAGGATCCTGAGCGTCGCGCCGAGCGGCGTCGGCGTTCGCGTCGTGCGGTCAGGCCGGGGGTGGCGGCATGAGGCTGACGGGGGCGTGGCGGCTCCTGCGCGTCGTCCGGAGGTCGGCCCGGGTTCTTGCCACCCGAGCCCTCGGCGGAAGGCGTGACGGGTCGGGACCGCTGGCCCCGCCGTCGTGGGCCGTACGCAGTGTCCCGGACGGCGGTGGGATCGTTCACGAGAGTGAGTGTCTTCTCGTGCCGGACGCCGTCCACCGCGACGACGTGTACGGCAGCAGCGTCCTTCCCGCCGAGGTGAGCATCAGGGTGGTGGACCACGACGTCCACGGCCGGTGGCATCGCACCGAGCCCGTGGTCGACGTCGAGGGCGGCAGCTACGGTCTGGAGGCGGCGGGCCGTCTCGCCACCGCGATCGACGAACTCCGCGACATCGCAGCCCACGAACTGGGAACCCGACCGCCTCGATAACCCGCCCGGGGAGCAGCTCGGGACCCTGGTCGCCAAGCCGGACGCCGGACGCCGAGACCCCGACCAGCGTCATCTGCCGCTGGGTCCCCTCCCCCGGGTCGAACAGGACACCCTCGCCGGACCTGGATCGTACGAGCATTGGAACGATGCGGGAGCGCTCCCCCTGACAGCGCCCGGGGAGAAGGGAAGGCCAGGGAAGCGGCTCTCAGATCCGTGCGGCGAGGAGCCGGACCTGCCCGAGCAGGTCCATGATCTCCACCGTCGTCGGGGTGAGCTCGTAGGCGTGCTGGTGGCAGGTCTCCGACAGGGCATGCCAGGCCCAGCTCGCGGGGCGGCCGATGTCGGCGTCGAGAGTCGCGAGACAGATCAGCTTCACCCGCATGCTCGCCCGGCACGCCCCGGGGTCCCGACGTTCCACTGCGTCGTCGACGAGACTTTCCAACGCGCTGCGGGCGAACAACGCAGCCGCCCGCGTACAGCGGGACGCGGGCAGGGAGAGAGCGCCGTCCAGCGCGTCCCGGGCCGCGGCCAGCAACTGGGACACACTGTCACCGGCCATGATGACCCCCGAGATCCCGCACGAGATGGGCAACAGCCTCGACGGCTCCGCAAACATCGCCCGTCACCCCGTCGTGCGACCGTGAGGAGCACGCCGTCAGCGCCGGACCGTGCGACCGGGACGACAGCCACGACCCCAGATCGGCCTCGGCGTCGTCCTTGACGGCGAGCGCCACCTTCTGTCTCGTCCTGCGGGCTCCGGACCAGACACGCTCCACATCGGTGCGGCCCGCACCGATGGACAGACGGCGTGCGAAGAACACGTCCCGGCTGCGGGCTTCTGCGGCCATGCGGCAGAGTGCGGCGACGACCTTGCGTCGCACGGGGTCGGGAAGCTTCTCATCCCGGGCGACGGCGCGCGCGTCGTCCAGGTACCGAAAGGCCGGATCCACGGCGTTGGTGACGGTGATGCGGGAGCCGTGGTCCCTCACCACCTCAAGAATGCGTGCCTCGATACCGAGGCGGCGGACGGCTTCGGGCAAGCGGTCGTCGTGGGTGAGGGCGACGACCTGCCTGTCCGAGGCGGCCTCCTCCAGCGCCCTGGCGAGACCGTCGACCTTCGCCGGGTCCATCGCCTGCACGGGGTCGTCGATGACGACGAATCCGAAGGGACTGTCCGGAGCCGTCGCCTTGGGCAGGAACAGCGCCAGGGCCAAAGCATGGAGTTCCCCTTGGCTCATCACACCGAGTGCCTCCGCCTGCGACTCACCGACCGCGGCCAAGAGCTCGACCCGGCGCGAGTTGTTCGACCCGGCCAAGGTGATCTCGCCCAGCTCGACGCTGCTCCCCTGCCGCAGCAGGCTCCAGACGTGACGGGCCCGCTCGGTGAGCGGCCTGATCCGGTCGTTGCGCAGTTCATGGGTGTTGCGCTTGAACCATGCCGACGCGGTCTTGACGGTGGCGAGACGGTCCTGAACCGTCGCCGCCCGCTCGGCGTGCCCCAGCCATTCGGCGACACGGAGGGCGAGCGGCTGCCACTGGTCCTCCCGCCGAGCCAGTTCATCCCGCGCGGCCTGGGACACGACGTCCGCCACACTGTGCAGCTCGTCGAGCGCGACTCTGCCGTCACGAGCCAACCGGTCGGGAGCCTCCGCGAGCGCGTGCCAGGCCTGCCATGCCGAAAGGAGGTTCGCGCACTGTTCCGTCAGCCCGTCCGGCAGATCGGGTATCGGGTCTCGCCTCAGAGCCGCCAGGGCGGTGGGCGGCGGTCCGGTGACGGCGGTCAAGGCACGCACAGCGGCGTCGAGCTCCTGGTGGGCATCGACCCTTGAGGCGGCGAGTTCACGTTGGCGGAGCAACTCCGTCTCGGTCCGTCGAGCCCAGTCGTGGTCAAGGACGCCGACCCCGCATACCGGGCAAGGCCCCTCCCCGTCGGCCCGCTGGACGGCGAGGGCGGCTGCGAGCAGGTCGCGGCGCCGGATGTCGGCCACCTGGGCGCTCCGTTCGAGACCTTCAAGGGCGTTCCTGGCCTGGAGGAACCGATCGCGGGCCTGGTCAAACAGGGCAGGGTCGGGCGCGGAGGACGCCGCGAGAGTGCGGAGCCGATCGAGGCCGCCGTCCGCCGGGCTGGTGCCGGTGGTGACGAGAGCCCGAAGGGCTTCCAGGTCCGGCCGGCGCCTGCGGAGCTGGGCGTGGACGGCGCGGGCACGCGGGTCGTCAAGCGCCTCCACAGCGGGTCGCAGGTCCCGGACGATCGCGGCAGCGGCATCTTTGGGGATGGAGAGGGACTTCTCCACCGTGCGCAACCGCTGTTGGGCGTCCTCCAGCCGTTCCAGTCCGAGGATCGGGGCGAGCGCACTGTACATTTTGGACCGTTCGGCGAACACGGCCGAGAGTTCGTCGTAGGACAGGAACGGGCGGTAGACGTCGAGCGCGGCGGACCATCCGAGGCTGTCCAGCCCTGGTTCCCGCCGTCCG